>JANXQE010000737.1 GCA_025356925.1 Limisphaerales bacterium
GCGGGGCTCGCGTTCGACCTCGATGCCTTTGCGGGCCAGCTTGTAGAGCGGCACGCCGCCTTTTTTCACGGCGGATACCATCGGCGGCATCTGCATCTGGTCGCCCACGAACTCGGTCGCGCCCTCGTTGAGTTGATCCACCGTCAGGGGCGGCACCGGCAGGGAGGACACTAATTCACCGTCGACATCGTAGCTGCTTGTCGCTTCTCCGAATTTAACGGTGCCTTCGTACGCCTTGTCATCGGACATCAGTTTCTCGGAGAGCTTTGTTCCGCGCCCAAGCACAATGATCAGCAATCCGGTCGCGTTTGGATCGAGCGTCCCGCAGTGGCCGACTTTTTTGATATTGAATTGACGACGGATCGCATCGACCACATCGTGCGAGGTCGGCCCCGCCGGTTTGTCGATTAGAATTGCGCCGTCGAGGGCGGTGAACTCTTGAATCATGATTAACTTTGCTGCCCGGCGTACGCTGGAAGGTGTAAGTTACTTCGCTGCTTCCAACGAGCTCTTAATGGCGGCGATGACCTTGCGCTGAACAGACAAAGGTTTGCCGGCGATGCGGGCGCCTGCGGCTGCAGAATGGCCCCCGCCGCCGAATCGCGCCGCCACATCGTTCACATTTACGGCCTGGCTCTTCGAGCGGAGGCTGATGCGTGTGAGTTCGGGATCCATTTCCTCGAAAACACAGGCGACGACGACAGGAGCGATGGCCCGGATATGGTCGATCAAGCCTTCGGAGTC
Source organism: Limisphaerales bacterium (assembly GCA_025356925.1). Lineage (GTDB taxonomy): Bacteria > Verrucomicrobiota > Verrucomicrobiia > Limisphaerales > UBA8199 > JANXQE01. The sequence goes on from JANXQE010000737.1 coordinate 745, forward strand.
CGAGCTCTCGGCGCCGGACCGAGCGAAGTCGGCCTTTTTCAGCCAAAAATACGCGATTTGGTTGTGGTGTGTCAGTCTGAAGTGACTGTAAACGTGGCGCAACAGGCGCGCCCGCGACAGCGGGTAGGATTGATAAACTTCGTCGCAAATTCTGGCAAGGTCCGCTCCGCGCCTAACCAATTCGCCAGCGACCTGGTAGGTAGCCGGTCGCGTGGTCGCGTATTGGAAGGAGCCCGTATCAGTGGAAACGGCGGTAAACAGACAATCAGCGATCGGCTTGGTGATGGGCCATTTAGCCACTTTCAAGAGACGGAAGATCAGCTCGCCGGTGGAGGGCTCGCGCGCCGAAACCCAGTTGATATCTGCGTAGCGAGTGTTGCTTTCATGATGGTCGATGTTGATGAATCGCTTGCGCTTGGCAATCGAGGGCCCGATCTTTCCAAGCCGTTCGAAGCTGGCGGCGTCGGTCGCAATCACGCAGTCGAATTCGTGGCCGGATTTGGGCTTCTGAATCGTGTGGTTCGGGTCGAGAAACTCATATTTCTGAGGGATGAGGTCCTCGTTCCAGCAGACCACTTTTTTGCCCTCATTTTTCAAAGCCAGCGTGAGGCCGAGCTGTGAGCCCACACAATCGCCATCGGGCCGGATGTGACCGACGATGCAAAAGGTTTCGCTCTGACGAATGTCGTCGAGGATTCGGTCAATGATCTTGGGGTGGGCCTTCATGCGCCTGCGACGATTACGCGGTCGGGTCCGGCTCCGATTTGCCGAGCTCGTCGATGATCTGCAGCACACGGTTGCCCCGGATCACCGAATCATCGACGATAAACTTGAGCGTGGGAGTGTATTTGAGGACCACGGCGCGGGCCACCAACCCTTGGATGCGCTTGCGATGCCGGATGAGCAGGTCCAGCCCGCGCTTCTGATGCTCCGCATTTCCCAGGATGCTAACAAAGACAACGGCCGAATGCAGGTCGCCGGAAATATCAACGTCGTTGACGGTCACCAAGCCGACCTCACTGACGGGGAATTCGCGACGAATGACTTCACCGATCTCCCGTTTCAGGAGTTCGCGCACGCGCAGGAGTCGAAGAGAAGGCATAGACGTGAATGGTCGAATCGATCAAAGCTCAGCCGGCGAACCGGCGGAGTTACTCACGGGTCAAGGGCGGGCAGCGGTCATAGTTTTTGGGCTACCTTCTCGACCGCGTAACATTCAATGTTGTCGCCGATTTGGAATTCAGTGAAACCTTCGATTCGGATACCGCACTCCATTCCAGCGCGGACCTCGTTCACCTCATCTTGAAAGCGGCGCAATGATTGGGTAATCCCCTCGTAAATGATCTCCTTGCGGCGGCGGATCCGGACCTTGCCTTTGACAATCCGTCCGCTGGTAACCATGCAGCCGGCGACTGGAGCGCCCTTGGATAGCTCGAAAATCTTCCTCACCTCGGCGGCACCAACCGTCAGATCTTTGAGGATGGGCTCAAGCAAGCCAGCCATGCCTTCTTTGACCTGGTCGATCAGTTCGTAGATGATGGCGTAGAGCTTAATCTGCACGCCTTCGTGTTTCGCCTTGTCGGCCACGCCGCTGTCAACGCGGGTGTGAAATCCGAGAATGACTGCGTGCGAGGCTGAGGCCAACGCCACATCCGACTCGGTGATCGTGCCGACCGCGCTGTGGATTACCTCCAAGGACACTTTGTCCGATTCGATTTTCTTCAACGCATCGACAATCGCTTCGACGGAGCCCTGGGCATCGGCTTTGACCACGAGCTTAAGCACCTTGGAGGTGGTCGATTCGAGCTGGGCAAAAAGGTTTTCCAGCGTCACCTTGGCGCGTGGTTGCTCCTGGCCGAGGGCTTTGGCCTCCTGGCGCCGTTGTTCAGCCAATTCGCGCGCGGCTTTCTCGTCTTCGACGACGCTGAATTCGAGGCCGGCTTCGGGCACTCCGTTAAGGCCAAGGACTCTGACCGCCACCGACGGGGCGGCCTCTTTGAGCCGCTTGCCTTCTTCGCTGATCAGGGCGCGCACCCGTCCGTAGTACTGGCCGCAGAGGATGATATCACCCACTCGAAGAGTGCCTTTACGCACCAGGACGGTGGCGGTCGGGCCACCGGGCTCCAGCCCTGACTCGATCACATTGCCCTTGGCGCGCCGGTTGGGATTGGCTTTGAGTTCCAGGAGGTCCGCCTGCAACAGGATCATTTCGATCAGCTTATCGACACCTTGTTTGGTCAAAGCCGACACATCCGCGAAGATCGTATCGCCGCCCCAATCGTCCGGCACGAGGCCACGGTCCTGAAGTTGTTGACGAACTTTGAGTGGGTTCGCGTTTGGGTGATCGATTTTGTTGACGGCAACAATGATGGGGACTTTGGCGGCCCGAGCGTGGTTCAGGGCTTCCAGGGTTTGGGGCATGACGCCGTCGTTGGCAGCAACGACCAGCACGACAATGTCGGTGACGTTGGCGCCGCGGGCGCGCATCGAGCTAAAAGCAGCGTGGCCTGGCGTATCGAGGAAAGTGATTTGCGCCAGCTCCTGTTTCCGCTCGGGGTGGGGAAATGAAATGGTGTATGCGCCGATATGCTGGGTAATCCCGCCCGCTTCTCCCGCCGCGACATTGGACTTGCGAACCACGTCCAGGAGCGTGGTTTTGCCGTGATCGACGTGGCCCATAATCGTGACCACCGGCGGGCGCGCAACCAGGTCGTCGAGCTTGTCTTCGACGTCGAGCTCAACCTGCTTGAGTGGGGCATGGATGATGCCGCTTCCGCGCTCGCGCTTCTCGACTTCGAAGCGGAACCCGTAGCTGGCGCACACGCGCTGGGCGACCAATTCGTCAATGGCTTGGTTGACCGTGGCGAACACACCCAACTGCATCAGGTCGGCAATGATTTTGAAAGGCTTCTGCTTGAGATGCTCCGCCAATTCCCGCACCACAATGGGCGGTTTTATCGTGATCACGAGGGCATCCGCCGGCAAATTGATCTTAGCAGCCGCTGGTTCCGGTTTAGTGCTCGGCTTTTGTGGGGAGGAGAATCTCGACCCGGGAGCGGCAGGCCCGCCGGGTGGGTAGGCGCCGCGCACACTGCGAATGTCGCCACGCTTCGAAAAGTCGGTTCGCCTCGGTTCCGGTGGCCGAGGCGGCAGCTTGACCGCGCCAACCTTCTCGGGAATTTTCGGCCCGGGTTTCGGAGGGAGCTGGATAAAGCCTACTTTGTCGCCGAGCTTGGGACCCTGTGGTTCGGGCGGCAGAGGCGGGGGCGGAGGCTGCAGCTGAGGGGCGGGCTCCGGGGCAAGCGCCCTGGCCACTGGTTCGAGCAGCACGGGGGATGGAGCGGCCGGAGTTGGCTCCGGAACGGGCTTCGGCGCAGGAATCTCAATGGGAGCGGAAATGGCAACTGCTCCGATCGAAGGCTCTGCTATGGGACTCAAGGTGGCCGCGCTCGTGGTGGCCTGTTCAACCAGTACCGCCGACACCTCCACCTGGGACGTCGTCATGGCCTTGGCGGGTTCAACTGGCGACGATGCCGACGATGGGGTGCTTTCGACGGGAGAGGGTGCAACGGGGGACGGAGGGGCTGTGCGTTCCGGATAAGCCAGGACAAGTTGTTGTTCCAGATATTCGGCAGTGATCTTATCCAAGGAACTGGACGCGACCCGAGCGGCGACGATGCCCAACTCTTTCGCCTTGGTGAGAACTTCTTTGTTCTCCAAGCCGAGCTTTTTCGAAATATCGTAAATACGAACGGGCATAATTCTCTAACTCTTCGGGCCTTACTTGCCGTACAGCCATCATAGGCACGATTTTAATATGAAAAAACGGCCTGCGCCAACAGCATTATCCCGTCACCGGGGTTTCACCGACAGGCAGTGTGCGACGAGCGGCTTCGGCGCGAGCGGCATCCAGTATGGCAGCCGCCTGATCCCCAAGCTCGGGAATGCCTGAGAGATCGGTCAGGTCCGCCTGCAACAGGTCTTCCAGTCTGGTCAGGCCATGGTGAACCAGCAGGTCGGCCTGCTCCCGTGAGATGCCGGGGATCGCAGCCAGCGACTCGACCGCTTCAGCAACTTTCTCTTCGAAGCCCTTGGTCACGACTACCTCGGCCTCAATATCCACCTGCCAGCCTGTCAGCTTGGAAGTTAGCCGGGCGTTCTGGCCCCGCTTTCCGATGGCCAGCGACAGTTGGTCCGGGCTGACAATAATCTTGACCCGTTTGTTGGCTTCGTCGATTTCGAAAGCCTTGAGCTTGGCGGGCGCTAGCGCGTTGGTAATGAAATTCCGGATGATCGGATCCCAACGAATGATGTCCACCTTTTCATTGTTGAGTTCACGCACGATGTTTTTGACCCGTTGACCACGCAAGCCCACACAGGCACCCACCGGATCTACTTTCTCGTCGCGGGTCCAGACCGCGAGCTTTGTGCGAAACCCGGGTTCCCGCGCAATCCCTTTGATTTCAATGGTTCCGTCGTTGATTTCGGAAACCTCCAACTGGAACAACTTCAGAACGAATCGGGGGTCCGAGCGCGATAAAATGATTTCTGGGCCATGGGGACCCTGCTCGACGGCCTTGACATAGCAGCGGATCCGTTCACCGGCTTGGTACTCTTCCGTGGGCACCCGCTCTCGGTTGGGCAGCAGCGCCTCGTACTTGCCCAAGTCGATAATCACATCCGAGCGGTCAAACCGCCGGACCGTGCCGCTGATGATGTCACTGACCCGGTCTTTGAACTCGGTAAAAATTAACGCCTTTTCCGCCCGCCGGATGTGCATCATCAGCGCCTGTTTTGCGTATTGCGCGGCAATGCGGCCGAAGCCAACCGGAGTCACTTCGATTTCTACTTCTTCGCCCACCTGGGCATCCGGCTTGATCCGCCTGGAATCGAAGACCGAAAGCTGGTCGTGCTTGGAAACCACCTTCTCCGAAACAATCAATTTGGCGTAAGCCCGGATGTCTCCATTTTTTTGGTCGATCGCGACTCGCAGTTCGCGAGCCGGTCCGACCGCCTTCTTTGCAGCCGAGAGCAACGCTTCGTGGACAGCGCCGACCAGGACATCGCGGTTGATGCCCTTTTCGCGTTCCCAAAACTCCAAAACAGCTAAAAAGTCGGCGTTCATTCGTCTTCTCGGAACGGCTTCCCTTCTGGGGAACAAAAAAGTCGGCAGAATGAGCTCTTCCGACTTTGGCGGGCTGGCGAACCAGCAGTCTATACCGTTCTAGCTGTAAGGTAGATTTTTAGTCAAAAACAGTCAAGCCCCTTATTCCGGCGCGCTGGCGAAAAAAGGGTCCGTCAGAGATCTACAAAAAATTTTGCAAATCCCGCCACGGTGCTCCAAGGTAAACGCATGACTCAGCCGCTGGCGATCGTCTCGTATGAAAAGTTATTGCCTGGCTCTCAGCTTGTCAATCGGCTGCAGGACCTCAATTACCGGGTGCAAACAGTCTCGGATACCAACTTGTTGGTGGGATGCTGCGAACAAGCTAAACCGATGCTGGTCCTGGCGGATCTTCGGGCCGCTCGTCAGGACGTTTGCGCGGCGCTGGCCCGCTTGAAACAAAATCCGGCCACTCACCACCTGCCGGTAATCGCCTATGGCGATGAGGAGATGCCGGAACTGCAAAAGGCTGCCCTGGCCGCAGGCGCCACCCTCGTGGTGAGCGAATCTGCCCTTCTGAATCACCTGGCGCAGTGTCTCGATCGGGCTCTAACCTTCGAATGAGCGAGTGCCGTTGCGGACCCTTGGAACCCATTTCTGTCGTCGCATCCGCATAGGCCAACGGCTGGGGTCGAGGTCAAATGCTCCAGAGCTACCACTTCAATGTGGCCGGCAAATATTCTTTAATCAGGTCGTCGTAGAAGGGGCGGAGTTCCTTTAGATTCGGGCGTTGGTGGTTCTTGGTGTAGAGATCGTACGGATTAAAGGCGCGCACCCATTGGAACATGTCGCGATCCTGTTGGTTCATTAAATAGGAATATTCCCCGTCACGATGGGCCGGGTAAAAGGAGTGATAACGAATCATGTACAGCGCTTCCGGCGGCAGGTAATCCTTGACGACATGATAAAGGTATTCGTCGTGTCCCCACGACATCGTGACCGAGCCCAGCCCCTTGCCTTCTTCATAGACACCGAGCCGGGTTTGATAGCGCGCCTCGTTGGTGTCGGGGTTGTCTGCGAAAAACTGGCGAAACACGATCTTGTCGGACCAGGCGCAGCCAACCGGGAAAGTATCCCCCACGACCGCCCATTGGGCTTCGCCGTACAGGCAAAGGATCTTGCCAAGGTCATGGATCAGACCCGCCAGAATGAACCAGCGCGGATGCCCGTCGTGCCGGATCTGCTCGGCGGTTTGCAGCAAGTGGTCCAGTTGGGACAGGTCCGTGTCAGGATCGCTGTCATCGACCAAAGTATTCAGGAACTCCAGCGCTTCCCACACGCTCATTTGCTTGCGGCCGAGCCCGAGGAACTCTTTCCGCTTGGATTGTACGAAATCGTGCGTCTGGTGCCGATGATTTAGCCGGTAGAACTCGCGCACCGAAGGACGCGCGTCCTTTTCGTAATCGCGAAATTCCGCTTTCTGCTTGGCGGGGTTGATGGCCTGAAACGGCGGCGAGGCCGGCGCAGGTTCCGGGTAGCGGTCCTTAAGAAATTCTTCCCATTCTTCGAGACCGGCGAGCGGACCGCTGGAATCACTCATAGTGTTTCATTTGGTTCTGTTATGGTTGCCATCACGAAATTAACTCTTGGACGGCGGCTTGGCAAGCCCCGGAAGAGAGGGGCTTCAGCGGCGGTCAGGGACCTCCAAATTTCGACTGCCGACGGTTCGCCAAAGCCGTCTGCGCCTGGCATCCGAAGGCCGAAATCGTCGGCGCTGGCACGGGAGCCGGTTCGCTTGGCTTCGGATTTTGGGTGTCGGCTTTCGGAATCCAAAAGGCCGCGCGTCCTCAACCGCCCCTGATCCTCAGCCCCCCTTGGCGCAGCTTATCGACGCCGACCGCGATAATGATGACGACGCCAATAATAATCTCCTGCATGAAGGTCGGCCAACCCATCTGGTTGGAACCGTTCCGCAGGATTGCCATGGTGAGGGCTCCAATCATTGAACCGAGGATGCTGCCGCTGCCGCCATTCAGGCTGGCGCCGCCGATGACCACGGCCGCGATAATGTCCAATTCCAGGCCGACGGCCACCGTGGGATCCCCCTGGGTCAGACGCGAGAGCTGCATCAGGCCAGCCAAACCAAAAAAGATTCCGGCCACGCAATAAATCAGGACCTTTTGCAGATTGACCCGAATCCCGCACAACCGGGCGGCGGCTTCGTTCGCGCCGAGTGCAAAAATGTAACGGCCGAAGACGGTGTTGCGCATGACAATGGCCGTCAGGGCGGCCAGGCTCAGCGTGATCCAAACCCCGAGCGGCAGCGGGAACAGGCGAGTCGGGTCGTGTAGATCCATGAGGTCATTGATGGGCGAATCCGGAGCGCTAACGGTCTGATTGCCCGAAAGCCATTTCGCGGTTCCGCGGGCCACCCCCATCATGCCCAGGGTCACGATGAAGGGCATCATGCGCAGGCCGCCGATGACCAAGCCGTTGACCAGGCCGATCCCTGCACCCACCGCCATGGAAAGGCCAACCACCAGCCAGGGCGCCGCCCCCTTCACCAGCGCGCTGGCCGCGACGACGCTCGTGAGCGCAACCACCGACCCCACGCTCAAATCGATCCCTCCGCTCACAATGATCAGCGTCATCCCAAGACTCCCCATCGCGACGATGACTGTCTGCGTAAGAATGATTTTAAAATTCGCCCCGGTCAGAAAGTAAGGCCGCACGGACGGACTGAGCGAGAACACGGCGACGACCAGGAATAAGCCGAGGAACGGTCCGGCCACGCTCAACAGGCGTCGAGAACGCGTCATCAGCCCGCCACCTGTTTTTTTGACGGCACCTGCAGGTCCACCCGGAGCGGGGCGGGATTGCGCCATTTGAGAAATGGCCGTCGGGAGCGGTGAACTCGGTCGCTCATGGTGGAAATTAAGCTTGGCCGAGTGGTCAGTTGAGGTACTGGCTGAGCGGTGGATACAGCAGCTCCTTGATCGCCGGCTCGTTCATGTTTTCCGGGGTGACCAGAACCACACCGGTATCAATCCGTTTGTCGACCTTCTCCCCCTGCAAATGTTTCACGGCGGTGACCACTCCGAGGTATCCCATGAGCAGCGGATTTTGCACGACCAGGCCCTGGACGTCGCCATTCTTCATATCGGTGACGGATTGCGAGCCGGCATCAAAGCCCACCATCTTGACCTTGCCCCCGGCAAGACCCAGGTCACGCAGGGCCTTGGTCATGGCGATAGTCGGGGGTTCGCAGGGGCAAAAGATCCCATTAACTTCGCGGCCAAACCGGTTAAGCAGGTTTTGGGAAACCTGGTAGGCGAGCTCTCGAGTGGCGCCGGCATGCTGGTCAGCGGAGATGAGCTTTATGCCCGGGTAGTTGGTTTTAAGAACGTCAAGGAACCCAGCCTCGCGCGCCTCGGTGCTGGCTGAGCCCACCGCGTAACGGAGCAGGATCACGTTCCCGGCGCCGCCCAAAAGTTTGCCCATCTGTTGGCCGGCCAATTGTCCGCCTTTGTAGTTATCCGTCGCCACGAAGCTGACGTATTCGTCCGACTTCAGGTCGGAGTCAATGACCACGACGGGCACCTTGGCGCGGACCGCGTTGTGGACGGGCCGGACGAGGGCCTGGTAATCGAGGGGCGCCAAAACGATGGCGCTGACCCGGCGGGCCATAAAATTCTCCACCACCTGAATCTGCTGATCCCGGTCGTCCTCCCGGAGTGGGCCTTTCCAGAAGAGCTCCACTTTCGTGCCCCTCGCCGTCAACTCCCGTTGCGCTTTCACGGCGCCCGCGTTCACTGATTTCCAGAATTCGTGCGTGGTGCCTTTGGGGATCACGGCGATGGTATAGGATGGTTCCGCGCTGTGGGCGTCAAGGACGGCCCACAGGCAGAGGGCGACGACAAGGATGCGCTGCGAGAATCGGGGCATGGGGGCAAACTAGCAGGGCGGCAATTGGTTTTCAATCTTTTGAATGCAGGTCATTATAATTTGTTCTCGACCAAATAACCAGAGAACGCTTGACGAATCTCTTTGGGTTCTCTACTGTGCCGGTCAAATCTGAGGCGTATGGAGTTCCAGAGCTAATTTCGGACACGCTCCCTGTTGGGGGGGGGGCGTGTCCGTCGTCTTTTTTGGACGGCGTCCTCAAAGCATTCAGGAGATAGTTATGGCTAAAGGCAAAGTGAAATGGTGGGACAATAAAAAGGGCCTGGGGTTTATTGCCCAGGAGGCGGGCCAGGATGTCTTTGTCCATCACACCGCAATCCTCGGGGACGGCTTTAAGACGCTGCGCGAGGGGGACGAGGTCGTTTTCGACATCGTCACGAGTGAAAAAGGGCCCAAGGCAGAGAAGGTGCAACGGGCGCACGTTTAGTAATCAGCCTCGTGCAAGGAGTCTGAGATCGCCCCCGTTCGGGACGACGGCTCGCGGGCGTGTCGAGGGATATCGGATGCCTGGGGCTTGGCTCGGTGTGACACGCTGGCTTCGCGTCGGGTTGACGAAATCTGGCGTATGCTATATTGCCCGCAATTGATTCGAGACCATTAACCCAGAATTCCCATGAGAACCAACATTCAACACGCCGCAATTGTTTGCCTTGCCCTGACCGCCGCCCAACTAACCGCCGCGGAGACCTACACGATTGATCCCGCCCACTCGACGGTCGGGTTCGGCGTCACGCACATGGTCATCAACACCGTGCACGGCAAATTCAACGATTTTTCCGGCACCGTCTCGTTGGAAGGCACCCAACTCAAGGAAGCGACGGGAACGATCCAGACCAAGAGCATTGACACAGGGATCGAACGACGGGATACCCACTTGAAGAGCCCGGACTTTTTTGACGTCGCGAAGTTCCCAACTATTACGTTCCAAACCAAGCGAGCTGAAAAAAAAAGGGCCGAAATGGTCCTCGTCGGGGATTTCACCATGCATGGGGTGACCAAGGAAATCTCGCTGCCGGTAACACTCAAAGGACCGATCAAGGACCCTTGGGGCAACAGCCGCATCGGATTGCAGGCGCGGACGAAACTCAATCGCAGGGATTACGGTTTGAAGTATAGCCAGGCCCTGGAAACCGGCGGCTTGGTGGTGGGCGACGAGATTGAGCTGGAAATCAACGCCGAAGCGGTCAAACCGAAGTAGTCCTTCACGCGTGTCTTTGGTCTCTCTCCTTCGTTCCTCCGCCGCGTTCGCGACCTTGGTGCTAGCCCTCGCGGGCTTGGCCGGCTGCAGGACTGCGCCGAAAACCGGGGTTATTGTTCCACGAACAGGCGATGAAATCGTAGTAGCCGGCCAGTTCGTTCACACCGGTACCAGCGTCGTGCTCTGGATGGACCCGGGCGGGTATGATGCCTATCGTGTCGAGCGTCGGTTCAGTCCGCTGGACAAATCTGACTGGGAGACTTCGCAAACCGAGGTACGCGAGCTGACCTCGCCCAACCGGTATAACTTGCGCCGGAATGGTTTGACGACTGAGGAACTGGAACGAGTGCGTGGCGGGGGCTGGGACTTGGCCACGTTGCAAAGAGTGGTCGACCAATTGGTCATCCATTTCGATGCCTGCGGAACCAGCCGGCAATGCTTCAACGTGCTACAGGATCATCGTGACTTGAGCGTGCATTTTATGCTGGACCTCGATGGAACGATTTACCAGACCCTCGACCTGAAAGAGCGCGCGTGGCACGCGACCACCTCCAACAGCCGCAGTGTCGGGCTCGAAATCGCCAACCTTGGCGCCTACGGCGCCAAAGGGAAAACCCCTCTCGACGAATGGTACGTTCAGGAAGGCAGCGGACGAACCCGAATCACAATTCCGAAGCGGTTCGGCGACGGCGGGATTCGGACCCGAAACTTTGTGGCGCGCCCGGCGCGCCCGGAACCGATCGCCGGCGTGATTCAACGGCAGGAATTGTTCCAATACGACTTTACTCCCGAGCAGTACCGAGCCCTGGTTAAGTTGACCGCCGCGCTGAGCAAAGTGCTGCCGGGCATCAAGTGCGACTACCCGCGAGATGCCCATGGCAAACTAATCCTCGCGAAACTTTCAGATGACGTACTCAAGCAATACCACGGTGTTTTGGGCCATTTCCATATCCAAACCGATAAAGTGGATCCCGGCCCTGCGTTCAACTGGGATTACGTGATAGATAATGCGAAAATGCTTCTCCATGGGGGCATGTCGGAGGCGGCGGACCTGACGAGCATGGGTCATATGCGTTCGCGCTTCGACTGAGTTCGGCGCGACGGATTGGTCCGAGTGAAACCTTTAGTCTGACGAGCGTTCGGGGTCGCAGCCTGGAGGAATCGTTGTCTAAGTCCTGCCAGTTGAGCTTACCCGTTTGCGCGCACCGCTTGGAGGGCGACTTCAACATGGTGAGCGTCGATTCGGATCACTGCAAATCACCTATCGACGCCCACGGGCATCTGCTTGGGAGAAAGACACTTCGAGAAGCGGTCCGAACCGTTGCTCGACTCCTGGGTGAGGCGCCGGGCTAGAACTTCAGCGCCTGGTCAAAGTCTTCCAACAAATCTTCGATGTCCTCAATCCCGACCGAGACTCGCACCAGGCCTGGGCTGATGCCCGCGCGCTGTCGTTCTTCACACGACATCGACCGGTGCGAGGTTTGGCTTGGCAGGCACACCAATGTTTCCACGCCGCCCAAACTCAAGGCTGGGGTAGCCAGGCGAAGACGGCGGAGCAACTCATCAACGCGCGCAGGCTCACCCAGTTCAAAGGACAACATTCCCCCGAATCCGCGCATTTGACGCGACGCAATCTCGTGGTCGGGATGGCGCGTTAGGCCTGGGTAATTGACGCGACTGACTGCCGGATGATCCTGCAAGAAGGTGGCGAGGCGTCCGGCATTCTCGTTGTGCCGTCCAACCCGCAGAGCCAGTGTTTTGAGCCCACGTTCAAGTTGGTAACAAGCATGCGCATCCAGCGTGCCCCCATGATTGACCGCATACTCGGCTACTTTCCGAACCACGGGACGTGAGGAGATGACCACGCCTGCGTTGACGTCGGTGTGGCCATTCAGGTATTTCGTGGCGCTGTGGACCACCGCATCGATGCCCAACGGGATTGGATTCTGGTTAATGGGGGTAGCGAAAGTGTTATCGATCACGCTCAACACACCGTGCTCGCGTGACAACTTGCCTACGGCGGCGAGATCCACACAGCGCAGGAGTGGATTGGATGGGGATTCGACGTAAAGAACCCGCGTGTTGGGACGTAACGCTGATTCGAACTCAGCCGGTGTGGCTGCGAAGCCGACCTCGATCCCGAAGGCCGAAAGCTCCGTCACGATGAAGTGATGGGTTCCTCCGTACAGGTCCGCTTGGAACAAAGCGTGGTCCCCAGGTTTGAGATAAGCAAACAGGACGGTCGAGATCGCCGCCATGCCTGAGCCAAATACCAGGGCGTCCTCGCCTTTTTCCAGGGCCGCCATTTTCGTGGCGACCACCCGTTGATTGGGGACGTTAAAATAACGAGGATAGATATTTTCGTTCGCGGGATTCGGATAGGCATAAGACGTGCAAGGAAAAATGGGACTGCCGATTCCGCCGGTATGTTTGTCGAGGTGGGTCCCGGCGTGCACGCAGATCGTGGCCGGACCGTGGGTTGGAGTTTGATCATTCATCGGATGAGCGAGTGTAGGCGGAGGCGGCAGCCGATTCCAGCAGGGTTTTGACCAAGGATGTCTCCCCGCGTGCAGGAGGCCGCGTTTTGCGCCGCTCCCAAATTGAAACCCTGAGGGCCGTCCCAAGGAAAGCTCCCGCCTCGCAGGATGCCTGTGAGAAAGCCGTGCCCGCGGTCGTGTCCGCGGTAGTGTCCTAATTTGGTTTTGCAACAAAAATGCCTGATTTACCGAGTGATCGTGAGGTTTTACAACCTTAGGGCCATGTATTAGTTAAACTGAAATCTTTTGATCAGCGTTGACTTGAAGGCAGTTTTTGAGAAACTTCGCGCTGTTGGGGTCGGTTGAAAAAAGTCCGCGACAGCGGCACTTGTCGCCTGCGCGGTGGGATGACGAGGGATTCACAATGAACGTTAACTACGCATTGGCCGAAAGGCCGGGTGTAGTTCTTTTTTTGGCCGCGAATGATTTTCCCCAGCCAATGTGCCGTGGGATTGGAAAGCGAGGTTAAGTATGCCTCCGCCAGTAAGACAGCGCGAAGCGAGTGGGCCGAACGCCTAGCGCGGACATAAAAGACACCGGCCAGCAGGTGATAATCTCGTGACTGAGAACCTGCTGACCGGTAGGCAAACTGACCTGATGAGCCAGTGCTGTTACGAGATGCCATTCAAAACGACGTAGAGCAAGGCTTTTTTAGCCGGTTCCGGATTACACGATGGTCCAGAACTGGTTGCGACCAAAGAAATGATTAAGTTTATGAGGGTAGTTGCGGGCGCAGCGTAGATAGGCCGATTACGGGACGCGCCAGGAAAAAACAAATAGCACGGCCCGCGTGGTAATTCTTTCGCGAGACAACCACGCGGGCCGAAGGCCAAGTCGAGCGGGGCCAGCTTTGGCGGCGGTAGGCGTCTTTACAACTGTCCTACCGAGGGTTCGATCCCCTCTGGCTCCAACTACCGGGTTAACTGTTAGCTTGGTGGCTGGCCGAAAGCAAGGCTTTTCTTATCCATTCGGATTTGCGTTGCCCTGCCCTGCGGATGGCGGCCTCAAGTTGCTTAGCTTCAAGCGGGGTGAATCTCGCTGTAAAGAAGACTCCCTTTGTATTCCGTATACCGAGCTTGGGTCTGCCTGGATGGCTCCTCATAATAATTGTTACACAAATATGTTGCAATCAACTGTATTATTGTGTAACAGTAATTGCAAGTGAACTTGGAAAGTTTATGGCAAACAACCTAGCGACTGAACAGAAAGTGAACGCAATCGCCATGCTGGCGGAAGGGTCTAGCATTCGCAGTATTGAGCGCATCACAGGAATTCACAGAGACACAATAATGCGACTGGGCGTGCGCGTTGGCAAAGAGTGCGGCAGAATCCAGAATGCCAAGATGCGTAACATCCAC
>JANXQE010000783.1 GCA_025356925.1 Limisphaerales bacterium
AAGGACACCGCATCCATCCAGTGGGTGCCGATATCGGCGACTGCGCGAAGCTTGCCTCCCTCCTTCGGCAGCAGGCGCCAATTGTAATCCGTGTCTTTGAACAGCCAGTCCTGCATGTAAGAACCGTTGACGTGGACGATCTCGCCCAAGTCACCGTGCTCGACCATTTTGCGCAGTTGCAAAATCGCGGGATAAAAGCGGATGTTGTAATTTACGGCGAAGACCGTTCGCATTTTCCTCGCCAGAGCCACGATTTTGGTGGTCTCCCTGGTATTCATGGCCAGCGGCTTTTCGCAAATGCAATGTTTGCCGGCTCGGAGAGCGGCCAGCGCCATCTCGCAGTGGAACCGGTTCGGGACCGTGATGTGCACGACATCAATCTCGGGCGAGCGCAGCATGTCTCGATAATCCGAGAACGCGAGCGGGATCCCGTGTTTGGAAGCCGCGGCCTGCACTCGATCAGGCAGGTCACACAGCCCGGCGACTGGCACGCCCAACCGGCGCAGCGCTTCGATGTGGACGGGCCCGATAAAACCTGTGCCGATGATGCCGGCGCGGAGATGATGAATTGAGGTCATAAGCAGGGCGAGGAGACGGATATAAGAGGGGGAGGACAACTCGTGCTTGGTTGCATGTATTCACAATAGCGCCACGTGAGAGCACGCGGCCTCCAACTTGTGCAGGCCATGTGGTCTCACGCCGTGGTTCAGGTATCAGTTGTCTCTGCAACCAAGCCTAGTTTTCACCTCCGGGAAGGTGAGCGGTCTGGGCCCGACAGTCAATGGCGCTGAAGGGATCGACCTCGGCCCGCCGAATGGTTTTGCGGGCTCGATTTCTTTTAGCCATGCTGCGGCGATGAGCAAGTTACTGTGGCTTTTTCGAGTTGGCGTATGAACACGGAAGTCGAGACGCCATACGAAGGCGCTTTCAAAGGCAGCGCGCACTACTTCGCCTTACGGGTCTATATCGAAGATACGGACCTCGGCGGGATCGTCTATTACGCGAACTACCTGCGTTTTCTGGAGCGCGCGCGTTCTGACATGCTCCGGTCGGCAGGCATCGATCAGCGAGGCGCGATCGAGAGCGGGGTTGGCGTTTACGCAGTTGCCGAGATGCACATAAAATATCGCAAGCCAGCCAGGCTCGATGACGAGTTGGTCGTCGTCACGCATTTAGAAGAGATTCGAGCCGTATCCTGTGTCATCTCCCAGAAGGTCATGCGTGGGCAAGACCTACTCGCCGATGCGACTGTTACCGCCGCGTTCCTTTCCCCGGAAGGCCGCCCCAGGCGCCAGCCGATTGAGTGGGTGAAAAAGTTCAAATGCATTCAGGCTAAAACCCATTAAGCGATTGCGAAGCCGCGGAGGCACAATGCCGTTGCCCCCGTGGCTTGCCCCGTCGCTACGGCCCAGATCTCCGAACCGGCTGGAGCACCCAGCCAAGATCTCCGACAAAATCAGTCGCCATACCCGCCGAGTCGGTGTCCTTAAGCGGCAAGTATTTTCCTGTGGCAGTTGCGAGGACCACGCCCGCTTGGTCCTTCAGTTCGGCCTTGGCTTCAAAGAGGCGACCGCGGCGGTTGGCGACGAGTTCAGCGGTGGCGATCATCGGTTGTTCCGGCCGGACGGGGTGAAGGTAGCGCACGTTCAACTCGGCACAATAAGCGAACCGTTTCGCTTGAACGGCGCAAGCCCAGGACATGAGTTCGTCCAGCAGCGTTGCCGTAAGCCCGCCATGGACAGTTTGCTTAAACCCCACGTGCGCGGTACCGAAAACAAAATGAGTTTGGACGACCCGTCCGTCCGTTTCCGACCGCAGGTTAAATCCTGCCGAATTCGATTCCCCGCACACAAAACACGAATGCGTATGAGGTAATTCTTTCATGAGAGTTCATCGGACTGCCCTGCGGGGAGCGTGGCATCATTTTCCGCGTCGTCAATAATTGGCACGCAGCGTAACGGAGCCCTTTAGCCCTTCCAAGTGAATCGCTTCCTGATCGCTTTCAAAGTTCTTCCAACTCTCGCCATTGACCTCGACACTGAGGAGGGGGGCGGCCTTGGGGTGGCGGAGACGGAGGAGCAGGGATTGGGGCGCACCGCGAGCGGGGAGTTCGACGGTGGCCGTGATCCGGTTTTTTTGGACATCCGACAAGAGTTCATAGCTGACTTCTCCGAACTGCGTCGGCGCGTTCTTCACGGAAATCCTTTTGCCCTGCTCCAGCCAGGCGCGTGGGGTGGCCCGGGCCAGCCACAGCCGGCCATCGTCCTCCATCACAAACATGGCGCGCATTCGCTCGAGGAAGGCGGCGACCTCGAAGGTTTTATCGCCGCCATTCCCTTCGCCAGTCCGATTGGGATGCTCGCGGAATTGGTACCCTTGTTCGGGATCGACGTCGGCCGCGTACTGGTTAAAAGCCGAACGAAGAAAGTTGGGGACATCATCGCGGAACAAGTGGGCCAGAGCGGATTGTGAGTAGCCGCATTGGTAGTAGTAGCCGCCGATGGTGAACCAACTGTCGACATGGTTTGGCAACCGCTCGCTGGCATGCTTCCGCACCATCCAATTGTCGTGGTAAATGACGTCTTCGAGCACGTCGAGCGTTTCGTCGAGACGGATATCATCACCGGGCAGCGCGCCCAGGCCCAGCGCGGCGGATCCGAGGTCGCCATCCATGACCAGGCTGCCCGCGTGCGCCCCGCCGAAGGGGTTGGTGATCTGTTCGCACAAGCCACGCAGATAGGGCTGAGGCGGGATATATCGGCGGTACGTCCCGTCACTCACTCGAATGACCGGGGCCAAAACGACGGAGCGGTCTGCCGCGCGGATGATGGCCCGGCGGAAGTCTTCTGCCTGCTGTCGGAACCGAGCGCTGGTTTCAGGGTCCACCTCGCTGAGCGCCAGGGCGGCGGACTTCAAGCCACGCCAGAAGAACACGCTGGTTTGATAAAGGCTCCGCCAGTCGGCGTAATCACCCATTTCACACGGCGGCACAAGCCCTGCGGACCATGAGTCGGGACCCACTTTCCGTGTCCACTGCTGGCGCTGCCGCTCGATCCATTCGCAGGCGGCGGTGAAATTTGCCTGGTGTTCTTTCAGCCAGGCTTGATCACCCGTGAGCAGGTAATGCTGCGCCATAGCATACAGCATCGAGCCGTGTCCTTGCGCGTGGTTCAGGTCCCAACCGCTCACGTTCAGCGCGCCCTTCTCGTCAGAGAACATTCCACGAGCGACCATCTGGCCTTGGGAGCGGAACCAGGGCTCGAAGCCGGAGCGCGTAATGGCATGTTCTCCCAGCAGGTCGAGGGCGTAGAAGATTCTCCACGATTCCTGGCCGAGCAACGCTTTGTACGGCCAAATGTATATCTGGTATGTCTCCCCCTCTTTGATGCAGCGCCGCTGCACGTGCCAGAACGCCACCCGCCATGCCGCGGAGGCCAGTTCGTCCGGGACATCGATGGTCATGGGCGGCTCGCTCTCGGGGTGGGGATAGGGCGGCCGGTTTGTCGTATATTGGTCGGCCAGGGCGCGCGCGAGGCTTTGTTCGGGCATTTGCCGGACGCGCTGGCGGATTGTCCTCGGTTTGTCCGCTGCCAGTTGCTGTGCATACTCCGCCGCAAACCGGTGGCTGCCGGCTTTGCTCACAAAGAATCCGAGGCTGGGGATCAGGATCGGTTCGCCCGCCTCCAGGTCCCTGGGCGCAAAGGAAAAACTGCCGGCAGCGGTTCGCAAAGTGACCAGAGTGCGGTTGGGATGATACGTCAACAGCCCGCTCGAGCCGGTCGGCAGGTCGGGACTTGGATGGAACCTCACGTCCTGCGCGTCGTCCGGCACATAAAAGATCTCTGCCTGAAGGCCCTGCCGGCCGCGGCTCGCGGTTTCCGAGCGCCAGGCGTCCGGTCCGGAAATGACGACGCCGCCGTTTCCGGACAACGGCTTGAGCGCCCCCAGACGGCCGTTATACACTTCGATGTGGCCGTCGAACCCGCGCCCCGGCGGTTCGGATTGGAAACCCCATTCCACCTCGACTCGGAGGGGGACGACGGTGGAAATCCCGAACACGCGGAGGGCAACGACGGTTGGGGCTCTGCCCGACCCCAGGTAACGCAGCCGGACTTTGTCGACGAATATCAGGCCATTCGGATCCGCTTCGTAACGAAACCCGTCGGGATAGTTGCCGAGTCGCTGGATGATGAGTTCACGGTTCGACTCATACACCATTCGGCGACCGTCAGCAGCTCGGGTACCGAGGCCGGGGAACCCCTCGTATTTTCGTGTCCACCACGTGGGCCGGTTATTCTGCTTCTCGGTGGGAGTGCTGGTGGTGATTTCAAGGCTCAACTGGGATGCGTGAGGCGCTTCTTCCGCGAACTGAATTTCGATCTGTCGCACCGGCCGATGCTCCTCCCACATGACGCCGGCCAGGACATTTGTCTGATCGTTTGTTAGCCACTGAGTCTCGGTCGGGTTGCGGCCCGGAGGCGCATCGGCACGGAACACGTACCCGAACGGGGCAAGGTCCATTGGCGCATTTTCCGAGAACGTTCCCGGACTGCTGCCTTCCCCGCGGGCAGCCGGAGCAAGCAACAAACCAATCAAAACGGTCCTGGACCACATTTTCCTCATAGAGAGAGCGGCGAGTCTCGATGAGTGATGCTGTGGAAAACCGGGCGGATCTGCAAAGAAATTGTTGCGGTGGCCCTCACCCATGAACGTCTCCCGAATGCCTTGGGATAACTCAGGCAGGTCGGCGGGCGGGAAGTTACCCGCCGGTGGACAAAGCGCCCCACCTGGCGTAAAACATCTCCATGATTGTCATCATCAGTGGGACTAACCGGCCCGGCAGCAACACTCGCAAAGTCGCCGCGCACATCGAAGCCACCTACCAGTCGCTCGGCGTAAAAACGCACTTGCTCGACCTGGCGGGGCTGCCGGCGGATATTTTTTCGCCGGCGTCGTATGCGACGAAACCCGCAGGTTTTTCCAGATTCATCGATGCCATCCTCACGGCCGACGGATTGGTGGTGGTGACGCCGGAGTACAACGGCGGCATCCCCGGCGTTTTGAAATACTTCATAGACATGCTGCCGTTTCCGGAAAGTATCGAGCATCGCCCCGTCTGTTTCGTCGGTTTGGCCGCCGGCAGTTGGGGCGCGCTGCGTCCGGTCGAACAGTTGCAAGCCATCTTCGGCTATCGGAATGCTTACATTTTTCCTGAGCGTGTCTTTATGCCCGGCATCAACCAACTGCTCGATGAGACCGGACGATTCACCAGTC
>JANXQE010000788.1 GCA_025356925.1 Limisphaerales bacterium
GCGACCACGAGCCCCGAGCACGGATTTTCACGGCGTCGTACGTTTTTCCATCCGCCGTGAAGGAGCCGGGATAAGTTGAATTCCCAAACGACACGGCCTCGATTGAGCGGAGATCCTCGCGGGCAATTTTGAGCACGTAAAGCGGCAGTTTTGATCCCGACAGGCTCTCCTCCGCCCGAAGCGGCAGCTCCTCTGGAGAAGAACGGACCGCTGGAGCAAAAAATCGGTGCTGCTCAGGTTGTGGCGAAGGCGCGAACGGCCCCTCCTGTTGGCGGTTGGCCATCCTTAAGACGAACCAAAGTCCCAAGGCCAGGCATGCCAAAAAGGGTACGAGGCGCCCCTTACGCGAAAAACCCTCTTTCACTTTCCTTTAGAATACGCCCTGGCCGACGGTGCTCAAGCCCCAAACTGATCGGAAGCGCAACCAGGCACAGATGCCTGATCTATACGGCGGCTGTCGGCCCACAGTCATTTCTTCATTAGGTCAATCACGGCCGCCGACATAGCGAGCACACCGGAGCGGATAGTGGGGGCGGGAACGGGCGCGAAGAGCGCGGAATGGAGCCCTGGCACGGGGATTCCGGTTTGTCGGCTCTGGTCAAGCTTTGCCGGATCGGTGGCGCCGATACGCAAAAAGAAGGCCGGGATCTGGTGGCCCGGCAGGCCGAATAGCCCGAAGTCTTCACTGCCCATTTCGGCGCGCCAATCCACGACGCTTGTGGCCCCCAGGGCGGCGACGAATACTGGTTTGAGCCGGGCGGCGAGAGCCGGATCATTATAGGTGACCGGCGTCACCTCAGTTTTGCTCACTGTCACAATAGGCGCTCGGTCCGGCGGCAGGCCGTTGGCTAGGGCCACGCCCTGCGCCATCTTGTGCAGCGAATCGATAATCTTGTCACGAACGGAGTCGCTGTAGGCGCGGGTGGTGAGTTGGAGCCGCACTTCGTCGGGAATGATGTTGCGTTTGGTGCCCCCATGAATCGTGCCCACCGTGACAACGGCCGGCTCCTGGGGCGAAATCTGCCGACTCACGATGGTTTGGATATCGAGAATATATTCGGCGGCCATCACGACCGGGTCTTTGGTGGCCTCGGGCCGAGCGCCGTGCCCCCCCACCCCCCGGATAGTAACATCCACCGATGTCGAACTGGCCAGCGTGCCAACGCTTTGTCCACTTCGCCTTGCTTGGGACAGAAATGGACACTCACAAAATCCAGATTCTTACTGAAAAGTCCATATAAGCTTGTCGAGAGTTTCCCCTTACAGGAAGGATTGGCGAGCCGATACCCTGTGGAGGAATTCGCTTGAGCTGGAACGTTTGGGCGCCGAAGAGCGGGAACTCATCAAGCTGCGCCGTGAGTACCGACTTTTCCGCCGCCCCATAACCATCGTGGAGGAAAAAACAGTCGTTGATGGAAAGGAGATCCTATACAGTTAACGGTGTTAAGATGAACAAACCCCGAGCTAATCTGGTGGATGTGACCATTCACAGCCCGCGGACGCGAATGCAGGGGGTCAGGGCTGCCAATGTGGAATCCCGTCCGTGGATTGAAAGCTTTCCGGTGTGTCAGACATTAAACTTGTACGAGATCA
Organism: Limisphaerales bacterium; assembly: GCA_025356925.1. GTDB lineage: Bacteria > Verrucomicrobiota > Verrucomicrobiia > Limisphaerales > UBA8199 > JANXQE01. Next base: position 1,594 of record JANXQE010000788.1, read on the forward strand.
TCCACGTGGGCATCCAAACGGCGGTGGCTCCGACGCGCATCGTGCGAACAAACCAGACGACGACCTATTTTCTGGCCTGTTTTGGAGGCCGGGGACGGGTGCTGATTGACGGACGCTGGCGCATTTGCCGCGAAGGGTTTGCCTGCCTATTGCCGGCGCATACGTTAAATGCGTTTGAAGCCATCCCGGGCGTAGTGTGGAACTTTTGCTGGTGTTGCTACCAGCGCCCGGCGGAGCAACGCCCGATTGCCGACGCGAGCACGCCGGTCATGGCGCGATTTGAGGCGCTGCCGCTCCGCCTGGCGATTCTGGGATTAATGTATGAATGCGGCGGCCCGGCCCAGCCCACGCTGATGCAGGAGTGGGCCAATCTGGTTCATTCCTACGTTTTGCGATTTGCGCAACCGACGGATCAGCCCGATCAACTGCGGCTGCTTTGGGGGCGGGTCACCGCGCATCTCTCAGATGATTGGACACTCGCGAAACTGGCGCGGGAAGCGGGGTACAGCAACGAGCATTTGCGCCGGCTTTGCCGCCGTCAACTTGGACGCAGCCCAATGCATCAAGTCATCTATATGCGCATGCGGCGCGCGGCGGAATTGCTCTCGACCACGGAGCAGACCATCGAGTCCGTTGCGTTTCAGGTCGGCTATCACAATCCATTCGTATTCTCAAATGCCTTCACCAAGTGGATTGGCTGGCGGCCTTCGGAGTATCGCCGGAAAAAACTCAAAACCGCCAACAACACGGCCAGCCGGCGTCCGGCGCGGGCCGGTTCAATTTGATCTGGCTTTAGGCCATAAAATCATTAGCGAATTCGCAGGGAGCTCGCAAGTGAGCCGAGCTCCAGCAAGAGTGGCTTTTGTGGTTGCCGGCACAAGGGAGGCCCTCGTGCTGGTTCGGTCGAATTTCCTCCGATCATCGGACGGTCGCCTCTGAGTGTCATTGAACGATTCGTTGCGAGGATGATATCGGATAGCCGGCAGTGCATTTCCAGCATGGTATTGAGCCGCCAGACGGCATCTACTCGTTGAAGTAGAAATCTAATTGTTAAAATGAGACCGGTTGAAGGGATCATCGCGGCTGCCCTGATGGCATGTGTCGTCGCCGGTTACGGCAGTCAACCTCCGTCAGCTAAACGATCGGACTCGGCCGTCAGCGGGCCTCGCGTCGTGGCACCGCCCGAAACATTCTTTCAAAAGATTCGCGCATCGGACCGGGATACGGCCCGAATCTTCTACCGCAAATACATCGATGTGAAAGGAATGCCGGTGACTGCGTCAGCAGAAGTGGACGACCGGGCATTGCAGCGGACTTATGATATCGTCACGCACCTGCTGGCGGGCCGGCCGGACATTCTTCAAGCAATGGTCACCAACGGCACGCGGCTCATTATCATCGGCAAAGACCAGGTTTACACCGACATGCCGGAATATCGGCAGGCGCGAAATCCGGCTTACCTTAACGAACGCGTGCGGGGGACGGGCGGGTTTGATGTGACCAGTTTCGGCGAGGAGAATCTGCTGTGCTTGCCGATTGATCGTTACGACGACGAAAGCATTGGGGTTCATGAATTTTGCCATACGATCGACGCCGCCTTGAGCCGAATTGATCCCACCTGGCAGCAGCGATTGCGGGAGACATTTCAACACGCCGTCAGCAACGGACTTTGGAAGCACACCTACGCCGGCTCAAACCAAGGCGAATACTGGGCGGAAATTGCCCAGGCGTATTTCGACAATTACCGGTTCAACAACTGGAACCATGGTCCGATCGGCACGCGCGAGGAGCTTAAGGTGTACGATCCGGACGGTTACGAACTCGTTCGCAAGACTTTCAATTTTAATCCCGAGCAGGACTGGCGTTATCGCTGGCTGCAAAAGCTGCCGAACGTGACGGCGCCACCGCCGCAGTTCAAAATCGATCCGTATTACACCAAGTTCACCTGGGCGCGCGAGTTTACCGTCGTCGGCCGCCGGGCCAGCGACGAAGCGATGCTCAAAGCCAACGACACCATCCGCAAAATGTTCGCTTACCGGCATGACCTTCTGAAAGCGCTGATCGCCGATGGCGCCAAGCTCGTTGTGTTGGGCAGGAATGAAACATTGTCTGATTTGCCCGAATTCAAAAACGCGACGATCATCGACACGGATCTCACCGCCCGTTTCGCGGATTATTCGCCAGACAAAAAGCTGATGGTCGCGGCCGAGGAAAATGTGCTGTCCAATCCCAACCACAACGGAGTCGGCTCTTGCGAGGTTATCCGCGAATTCGCCATGGCGCTGTATCAGGTTTGCGGTACACGTCCGATCGATCCAAACTGGGACAATCGTGGTCGAGACGTGCAGCAATACGAATTGCGCGTCAATCGACTCGACGTTCAATTCGACGACAGGCTCAAGCAACTTTACGATTCGGCGATGAGCAACAAGAAATGGCGCGGCACCCCCGCGATCCGCAACCGCGCCGAATACTGGGTTGAAGGGGTGCTCGCCTATTTCGATGCGACCGGCCAGGAGGCCGTTCCGAACGACGCGCCGCATCCGATTGCCACGCGTGAGTTGCTCAAGGAATACGATCCCGACCTCTTCGCGCTGGTGAACGAGACCATGGCCTACGACGGACATGTGGACTGGCGCTACGCGCGCTTCTGACCTGCGGAGAATCTTTTGTTTTCAACTATGCACAACCTGTTCAGCAAACCACTCGCGAAGGCCACGGCGGCAGTCGCCATTTTTCTCGCGTGTCGGGATTTACCCCAGGCACAAGCAATGGTCACGGGCGGCCAATCCGAATCGCCTCAACAACGGCGCGGGATTGGCCCGTCTGAGCGCGGTGTTTATAAGATGCACCTCGCGCCGCACTGGTTGACGAACAACGTTCAGTTCTGGTATCGC
>JANXQE010000012.1 GCA_025356925.1 Limisphaerales bacterium
CCAGGAGATATCGACGCCCCGGGAATAGTCGACTTTGTAGTATTCTCCGCGAGCGATGGGGAATGCCGAGACGTCGCGCTTGCCGTGGTCGTAAACTGCCTGCACATCAGGTGGGAAAACAGATTGATAGTGCTCGTTTACATGAACGGCCGGGTTGGTCCACAGATGAAAGCTTTGGGGCAGGGGAGTAGGGTTGAAAAGGCGGATGCTAATCTCCAGCAGCGCGCGCTCCGGGTAGAGCGTCAGGCCGAGCGTGCCCTTCAGATGCCACATTGGTTCGAGTTCACTGAGCCAGAGAGTCATGCTCCCGCCAGGATTGTTCGTGATGGTGTAATCCACCGGGCAATAGGTGCCCGGCCGATGGTGCTGCGGCCAATTGAACTCGATCCCGCCCGAGAGCCACGGTCCGGCCAAGCCGACGAGAGCAGGTTTGATCACCCGGTTGTGATAAATAAACGGATAATCGTTGGTTTTGTCGTAGGCATACTGAATGCGCCCACCGAACCCGGGCATGACCATCAGTTTGAGGTAGCGGTTCTCGAGAAAAACCACGCGATGGCGTTCCTCGACTTTTTCATCCGAGATTTTGTCGATGACCGGATACGGATAAACGCGGCCAGAGCTGCCCTGGTAAACGCGCTTTTCCAGGAACATCGGGTTGCGATTTGGCTCACCGACCAGGTAAGTCGGCATCACCACATCCTCGGCCCAAATGCGAACGGTGGTTTCGTTGTTCATCTATTCGACAACCCGCCTAATGACCGCCCGCACCCTTCAAACCGCGCACCCCTTGTTCCTGGCTCAGCTTCGACCAGGAGAGACCATAAGCTGCGATCAAGGCGAAACACACTAAGGGCATCCAGAAACTGATGGACATGTTGTAGATATCTCCAAGGTGACCCATCAGCTTCGGCATGAGGGCGCCACCGGTGATCGACATAACAATAAACGCGGCGGCTTTCTTCTTTGACTGGGGGCCCAGACCGTGAATGCCGAGTGCAAAAATGGTCGGGAACATGACCGACATGAAGAAGAACGTCAGAAAGACCGCTGCCACCGAAATCCAGCCGAGCTTAAGAACCACAATCCCGCACAGGACCGCATTGACAATAGCATAGCAGCCCAGAACCCGATGTGCCGGGGCTCTGTTGATAAGCGCTGAGCCAACAAAGCGGCCGAGACAAAACAGCGCAAAGCCTCCATAACCTAACAGCCGCGTCGCGCCTTTCTCATTCACGTAGTAGGCGCCTTCGCGCAGGACAGCATTGCCATGAATCAACCAGCCATCCACGGTCGTTTTCGCGATCGAAGGCATTTCCGAGATGATGTAATTGATAAAGAAACTGAAGATTCCGGCCTGCGCCGCGACATAAAGGAATTGGGTCAGCGTGGCAGACGAGAAATGCGGATGTGCCCAGATGTTGTGATGAGTAATGTTCCTGGAGATGGGAATCAGCAAGATCGCTGAGGCCACGACAGGCAAGATCGCGGCAGTTGGCACGATCCGCTTTGCGAGGTCCGGTCCGACGCCGCAGGCTGGCAAAATCAGATTCAGGATCATATAAATCGCAAAACCCAACGCGGCGACGTTCAATACCATCAATATGAAAATGGCCACGCGGTTGTACTCTTTGCCGGCATGCCCGGCGGACTCATCAGCCACCTGGCCTTCGTCGGTTCGGTAAATGTCTTCCGATTTGATGTCGGGCACATAGGCAAAGAAGAACAGTGCTGCCAGGACCAAAACAATGATCCCTACGCCCATATAGGGAATGTACAACTGACCGTGCGCCACTTCGACCCCGCCTTCAGAATAGAAATACGCGCCTCCGATGATCGGCCCCAGAATCCACCCAATGCCGTTAAACGATTGGGCCAGGTTGATGCGCGTGGGGCCGCGTTCCCTCGGTCCGAGCAGCGTCGTGTACGGATTGGCCACTGTTTCCAGCACCGTCAGTCCCATCGCAATCAGGCAAACACCAAACAAAAAGGCCCAAAACTGCGAGATGCGAGTTGCCGGGATGAACCAAAATCCGCCGACCGAGACCAGGAGCAGGCCCGCAATAATTCCCCCTTTGTACCCAATTCGCCGCGTTAGCAGCCCCGCAGGCAGAGCCATGAGCGTGTATCCCATATAGTGGGCAAACTGCACCCAGGCCGATTGGGCCTTGGTGAGGTGCAACTGGTCCTGGAAGTGTTTGTCCATCGTATCAATCATGCCGTTGCACAAGCCCCACAGCAGAAAGAGAGAGGCAACCAGAAAGAAGGTAATCCTCATGTCCTTTCCATCCGCCAGAACAAACAAGCCGGGTCCGGGAGATCTAGCGCTACGGGAAGGAGAATTCGAGTTAGTGGCGGTCGATGGTGTGTTCATGGGGGTAAACGGTGTGACCTTCTTGGGCAGTACTAGGAGACCTAACCTGAAACCAAGATCATATTCGCATACTGAATGGTGTCGCCCGTGCGGATGAGGCCAATGGCCTTCGGGACTTTTTTCTTTAACTCAACGTGCGCTTCGTGTTGCGTTGGGATTCCTTCCAATGCCTGGGCGTACTGTCGGCAGACTTCGGGGGCGTTGTTTTCCACGAACTCTTTGGCCATGAAAGCGGCCGCCGGATGAAACTGGGACCGTACCGCGCTGAGGACCTGCAGCACGGTGGGTACATTGTCCATCAGGGAAATATCGATGGTCTCAATCTCAGGCCAGAACGGGAACCCACGATCGGCGATGACCAAGCTGTTGGTGTGGCGGACTCGGGCCAGCAGCGAAAGCAGATGAGGGTTGAGAATGTTGCTTGTCAGCATAGATATTAATCTGCTGGTCAGGATGATATAAAGACCCGGCGAACCATTCCAAGGTAATATCGCCCCACGAATCTTGCGATTTCGCAAGCAAAAGGTGGCATGGATCCTGCGGATTCTCGATTTGTGTAGTTTTCGTTCTACACCTCCTGAGTAGGGCGGTGCCTCGGATGTGGTCTCGCCCTCCTTTCATAGTGGTTAGGTTGGGGGCGGCTCGAGGGTAGTTCCCTGCGAGCCGCCTTTTTTGGCCTGACCGAGGTCCAACGGCCACTTCCGCGGTGATTCTTACCGGAGTTGGGGGCCCACGGCTTCTTTCCAAATGGCGTAGCCCTTCTGATTCATGTGAAGGCGATCCTCACGAAAAATGTCCGGTTTGGGAAGCCGATCGGGGCCAAGCATCAGGGGGAAAACATCGATGAAGATAAGCTGGTGCTGTCGGCAATAACCTTGAACGAGGGAGTTAAGCTTTTTCACATTTTCTACGATTGCCCAGCGTTTTGGGTTTGGAGCACTGGCAATGAAAGCGACACGCGTGTGAGGCAGGCGGCGTTGGATTTTGTCCACGAGTGCCACGAAGTCG
>JANXQE010000013.1 GCA_025356925.1 Limisphaerales bacterium
CGCAACTCCAGACGCCTGAAAAGCGCCGGCTGAAGCCCCACGCTCGCAGCCCCGCGGGCGCGCGCAATCCCAAAAAGATTGCGGCCTCCAGCCCAGGTTTTCGGGGGTGGTCATAGGATCAGGAGTTGGCTCAACGACTGGACAATTCTGTACCCGTCGGGAACAGGGTCAACACAAATTAGACGCATGATTAATGGCATCGCCGGACTGTCTATATACCTTATAGCGTATATGAACTCTTCTTAGCCGCGTTTAGCACCATGAATACCTGGCAAAGCAGCCCGGTCGACTCTTGAAATCGTTGGTCTCACGGCCGCCCCGCCGGAGCCGGGTGGGCCCACAATTCGGTCATCGCGGGGTTTCCCGAGCTCGCCGGGGCGGTCCACGCTGATGGTTTGAAAACGAAAAGCCCGAAACGGGTTGCAAGCCGCGGGCGCTGACTCCACCTTTTCTACGATGAACGACACTAGTCATGGAGCGCCAGACCCGTCCGGCTCCCAACCATCTTTGGAACCGCACTATTCGGAACCGCCGGGCTCGGAGCCTACGTTCGGACAGCGGCTCAAGAAGCTTTTCGCGCCGATCGGCGTGGCGGCGCTGCTGGTACTTAAGCTCGGCGCAAAGTTAAAGTTCCTCTTGATCCCAATCGTGAAATTCTTTCCGCTGCTGCTCAAAACGGGCGGAACGATGGCACTTTCGATCGGGGCCTACGCCCTGGCGTGGGGATGGAGGTTCGCCGTGGGGTTTGTTTTGCTCATTTTTGTGCACGAATGCGGACATTTGATCGTAGCGCGAGCTTTCGGGTTGAAAGTAGGCGCACCGGTATTCATTCCGTTCATGGGAGCGCTCATCGCGTTGAAGGATGCCCCCAAAGATGCCTGGATGGAAGCCTGGGTAGGCATTGGCGGCCCACTGCTGGGCACCGTCGGGGCGGCGATCTGTGAACTGCTGTTCAAGCTAACCGGCAACCCCCTCTTCCGCGGCCTGGCCTATACGGGTTTCTTCCTGAACCTTTTCAATCTCGCGCCGATTGGATTCCTCGATGGCGGGCGAATCGTCACAGCCCTTTCCCCCTGGCTTTGGCTGGTCGGGGCGGCGGTAGTGGTTGGGCTATTGGTGATCCACCCCAATTTCATCCTGGGCCTGATCCTGATCTTTTCGCTCCCGCGCTTGTGGTCTCTTTTCCGTCAAAAGAGCGACGAAGAACGCCGTTACTTCGAGGTAACACCGGGTCGCCGACTGGTCATGGCGGCCATGTATTTTGGCTTAATCGCGTTCCTGCTTTTCGGAATGAGCCTCACCCATATCCCGCCCGCCTCACCGTATTGAACGCGTCAGTCCTTCCAACTGAAGCCCGAATAATTCACACTCGATTTTCATTTTACAACGGCGGTTTGAGTGTCGAAAATCCTGTGAGCGGCCTGTTTGAAGGCCTCAACACTCGTACCGCCAGCACCTGGAAATCCGGCGTGCTGGACCATCCAGACGGCGATTAGCCCGTTCTCCTTATCAATTTCCATGTTGGTCGCGTAAGCACCCCCATGCCCGCAAACCTTGGCGCCCGCGCTCCAACCAAATCCGTAGCCGTCCTTGACCGCTTCCCCGGTTTGTTTGCTCGTCATCTGCTCGACAGCGGCTTGGGATAGACACCGTTTCCCGTCGAGCGTTCCGCCATTAAGGATCATCCGGCAGAACAGCCCGACATCCCGTGCGGTTGAGAACAGGCCGCCCGCCGGCATTGGCTGGCGACGCTTATCGTTCAGCGGGTATTGAAGCTGCGTCACGGTGGTCTCTTGCAAGCCGGTGCTGTCCGCGTTGGGTTTATACGACCTGGCCAGCCGTTTGAGCTGAGAAGACGTCGGCCAGAACGTGGTGTCCCGCATTCCGAGCGGCTTGAACAGGCGTTGCTCCATGAACTGTTCGTACGGCATTCCGCTGACCACCTCGATGATCCGCCCAGCGGTGTTAATACCCGCATTGCTATACTGATACCGGATGCCCGGCTCGAATTCGAGTGGCACCAACGTATAGCTGCGCACGGCATCTCGCAGGCGCAAACGGTCGAGTGTCGGTTCCTCCAGGGGTGATTTGAAAGGCAGTCCGCTCGTATGGCTGAGAATTTCACGCACCTTGACTGGATGCCCAGGCTTGCGCAGCAATACATGCTGCGCATCCCGTTCCACCGCGAGCATCTGCCCCTTGAATTCGGGCAGGTACTTCTCGACCGGATCTTCCACATTTATTTTGCCTTCATCCACGAGCATCATCAGCGCCGTGGCCGTCATCGGCTTGGACTGGGAGGCGATCCAAAACAGCGCATCCGGTGTCATGGCTTTGCGAGCCTGCACGTCGGCATACCCAACCGTTTCCAAATCGAGCACTTTGTCCCTCGACGCTACCAACATGACTGCCCCGGCCAATTCATGGCGCTCTACAAAAGGCTGCAACACCGCCGCCAGGGTCTTTGGTGCCTCCGCTCCTGACAACTCGCACACACCAATTACGATCCCCACGAAACAAATCACGCTGAGAACAAACGCTTTCATAATTGAGTGGATTTCCGTTGGGTGACAGTTGGTTTCCAGAGTAGCACGTCCTTCGAGTTTTCTAACTTCAGCATTCTGACATTTTAGATTTGTTTCGGTTTTCGAGCTTGGGGAACTGATTGCAAAACCCCAGAATTGCCACAAAGGACCGCAAACAACACAAGCAAACAGCCCAATTCCTTCCTCTTTGCGCTCTCTGTGCTCTTTCGCGGCTACTTCTGCAATCGACTCTCGGCCTTCGGCCTTCGGGTTTCGGATTTGCGTCCACTGCTTCAAGAGGCTCGACTCGGAGTCACGCCGTGGTCAACTCCTGCGCTGCCACGGGACTTTCGGCGGTTCGGGCAATCCCTGGGCCCGCAAGGCCGTCCGAAAGTGCATTTTGGCGACGTTCGGCAGCTCCTCGACGCCCTGTTTGGCGATGAACTCTTTCGCCGCAGCGTCCACCGCAGCGGAGGCGCCCTTGGGAAACTCCATCCCAAATCTCTGACCCAGCTCTCCCATGCGCGTGACAAACTCGTGCCTGGCGAGAATCGAGGCAGCCGCCACCGCAAGATCGGCTTCCGCCTTGTGTTTTTGGATCAATTCAATCCCCTTCCCCAGACTCATCAGCGCTTTAGCGACGACCTCTTTCTTCGACGCGAATTGGTCGCTGATCGCCCGGATCGGTGGCGGGTTCATTTGATACTTGAGCAACATCAAGTTCTCAATCACCCGTGCATGGCCCCAGGCTAGCATCGAATTGACGCTTCGCATCTTGGCATACAAGCGATTATAGGCCTCGTTGCCGATCGGCACTACTGTGCTCACGCAACCAGGCGTCTTCCGGATCAGCTCGGCGAGTTCTTTCATCCGCTTGTCACTCGAAATCGTTTTCGAGTCGCGCACCCCTGCATCCTTCCACGACTTCACGACCGCCTCGTTGACGTATACGCCCGCCACGCACAGTGGGCCGAAGAAATCGCCCTTGCCACTTTCATCGACGCCTAACCGGGGCACGAGTAAGTCAGGATTCAGCACCTCTTCGTAACCGAGCCGCGCTTCCTTCAGGATCTCCGGCTCGAGCACAAACTCAACGAACTCCTGGGTTCCTTTTCCCTGAACCACGAGCTTGCCGCTCTCGTAGAAGACCAGATTGGTTTTTTCCTTCTCCGCAGCGAACCGGGCGTAGGGAACCTCGCGAAACCGGTAACCATGGGCAACCAGCCAGTTCTTCAGAGCCTCCGCCTGTGCATCCAGAAGCTTGCAGGTATAGGAGGTCAGCGGTTTCACAGCGGCAACCTGTGGGTCACTCATCGGTATCGAGCATTTGGTCTCATTCAGTGTTCGAGATTAACTTCGAAGTTCAAGTCCGCACAAGCTGAGAGTGGAACCCGCAACGATTCGCCCACAAATTACATTTGCGCCTGGAACTCACCAACCGGATTGGCCGCCTCAGCCCCGCGCCCGCGAAGCGTCATGGAGTGCGGCGGTTCCGCGCTGCTTTTGGTCGAGCCTGCGTTGCTGGGGCGAATTGTCCCTTTCCCTTTTCAACTTTTTCCCGTTAGCTCTTCACCCGCAATGAACCCGGCCAAAATAGTACCGCTGCTCCTCGATTGGTTCACGCGCAACGCCCGCGACCTGCCCTGGCGGCGGACGCAGGATCCATACGCGATTTGGGTCTCCGAGATCATGCTCCAACAGACCCAGGTCAAAACCGTCATTCCGTTCTGGGAGCGCTGGATGCGGGCATTGCCGACCCTCCGCTCGCTGGCTCGGGCGAAACCCCAGCAAATCCATAAGCTGTGGGAGGGCCTCGGTTACTACACGCGCGTGCGCAACATGCAGAAGACAGCGCGATTGATTATCAAAAATCATCAGGCGCGCTTCCCCGTCGATTTCGAGGCCGTCCTGGAATTGCCAGGCATTGGGCGCTACACCGCCGGAGCCATTTGCAGCATCGCTTTTAACCAACCCCGCCCCATCCTGGACGGCAACGTTATCCGCGTTCTCACCCGCGTCTTCGGAATCGATGGCAACCCTCGCGATCGGGCGGTTAACTCCCGATTGTGGGAACTAGCCGAGCACCTGGTCCGGGAAGCGCACGCAACCTCCGCTCAGCCCAGCACCCACCCGTCCGCGATCAGCCGCCCCAAAACAATCGCAAATCGCAAATCGCGGATCGCAAATCACACCCGCGCCTGCTCACAGCTCAACCAATCCCTGATGGAGCTCGGCGCTCTGGTCTGCACCGCACGTCAGCCACGGTGCGACATCTGCCCGGTGGCAACGCTGTGCGTCGCCCTTAAGGACCGCCGGGTTGAGCAATTGCCCAACTCGACACCACGCGCTCCTGCCACAAGGCGCCGCTTTGTCGCCTTTGTCCTCAAGCGGGATGGCAAAGTCCTGGTTCGGCAACGGCCCGCGGGAGTCGTGAACGCGCACCTCTGGGAATTTCCGAACGTCGAAGTGGCCAACGACGACGGCGATCCAAGGCAGGCCGCCCGCGGCATTTTCGGCATCGTCCCGGCAGAGCTAGCACCGCTCTGCCGGGTTCAGCATTCGATAACCCGCTACCGCATCAGACTGGATGCGTTTTGGACCGCGCCGGACCATTCGGTCGACCTTAGCGAGAGTGTTGGCAAGTGGGCGAGTGAAAGTGAGTTGCATCGTCTGCCATTTGCCAGCGCGCACAGGAAGATACTCGCCATTCTTTAGTCGCCGTTCTTTAGTTGCACCCGCTACGCTCCGAGGTGTAGTTTGTAGACCATGAACAAGCCCTTGTCCCGTCGCTCGGCTCTTCGCAAAGTCACCGGCGGCACGGTTGCACTCGCAGCCGCCGCCAGTTTATCCCATCGGCTGCAAGCAGCCGATGATGCGGTCGGCTCCAAACTCAAAAACCGAATCAAGCATTCGGTCTGCAAATGGTGTTACAACGGCATCCCCTTGGAGGAATTCTGCCAGGCCGGTAAAAAAATCGGGCTGCAATCGGTCGAATTGCTCGAAGTCAAAGATTTTCCGACGCTTAAGAAACACGACCTGGTCTGCGCGATGGTCAGCGGCGTGCCGGGCGGCATTACCAAAGGCCTGAACCGGGTCGAAAACCACGACAAAATCGTGGCGTTCTTTGAAGAAACGGCACCGATCGTAGCGGATCATGGTTATCCCAATATCATTTGCTTTTCCGGCAACCGCGAAAAGATGAGCGACGACCAAGGTCTGGAGAACTGCGCGATTGGTCTCAAACGAATCGCTCCCATCGCCGAGAAATATAAGGTCACGGTTTGCATGGAACTGCTCAACAGCAAGCACGATCACCACGATTACATGTGCGATCACACTCCTTGGGGGGTCGAACTGGTCAAGCGCGTCGGTTCCGAGCGATTCAAACTGCTCTACGACATCTATCACATGCAGATCATGGAAGGCGACATGATTGCCACCATCCGTGAAAGCCATCAGTATATCGCCCATTATCACACCGGCGGCGTACCGGGCCGCGGCGAAATCGACGAGACCCAGGAGATCAATTACCCCTCGGTGATGAAGGCGATCGTTGATACCGGCTTTAAAGGCTTCTGCGCGCAGGAATTCATCCCCAAACGCCCAGACGCACTGGCCTCCCTCAAACAGGGCGTGGAAATCTGCGACGTCTAAGGCGTTATTTCGAGCTTGTCGCTTTCTCACAGCAGCCCAGTTTGCTCGCAGCCCGCGTGCAAATCCTGGTCCCTTGCTGTTCCCGTGAAACCCCGTTGAGCCCAGCCCGGAGGGCGAAAGAAAATTGCCCACCGTTTCAACGATGGGTGAGCTGAAACGGAACCGTCCTGAGTCCCGTCAGGGACGGCAGGATTTCCAACTATTTCGGTTGGCTCGGATTGGGTGGCCGTCCGCCAGGACGTTCGGATCTCAGGCTTCCTGCTCCGCAGGTCTGAGCCGCCTCCTCGAACTGGGTTTCAAGCTTCACAATTTCTTTCTTCACCGCTGTCGATAGGCGATGCCGGGTCACATACACATTTGCAAGACTGACGCCCAGGGACTTCGCCACCTGTGCTGCCGGCCAGTCCTGCATCACCAAAAGCTCAAAGATCTGGTATTGCTTCAACTGAGGGACACGACCTAATCACGTTCTCGCTTGACCGGCACGTCCAAATCCACTCTCCTCGCTCTCGTTTTCGCCAGATCAGGTTCGGACGCCGCGAACATTTAATCGCAGCGATACTGGTGTTCCGGTGATTCCTTTGCCAACAGCGCTTTGAAAAACATTTCGAATCTGCCTGTATTAGCGCTGATCGCGCTGGCGATGAATTTATCGGTTGCTCAACCGGTCAGAGCCGCCTCTTTCCTCACCAACAGCCCGCTGGCCATAGAGCGATATTTTCACACGGCAACCTTGCTGCCTG
>JANXQE010000014.1 GCA_025356925.1 Limisphaerales bacterium
CTTTTGGCGGCATCAATGAAAATGGACGAGCTGTTCGCGTGGCTGGGATGGCTGAGGCAAGTGGTAAGGGGCTACGTTGCTTCCGCCGCTCACACTCGGGCTAAGGACTTGAAAAGCCGAAGCGAGCCGCGTGATAAAGTCTGAACTCGCCATGAGGTAGCGGGTAATATCGGGTAATTTGTATGAGCCGTGTGAGACTGCCAATCTTGAGGAGGAGGGACCCTCTCCGTGTCGGGTTCCTGCCGGTAAGCGATTGTGCCCCGTTGGTTTATGCTCAAGAGGCGGGTTTATTCGAAAAATATGGCTTGGAGGTTCAACTCCAGCGGGAGACTGGTTGGGCGAATGTCCGTGACAAAGTGGTCCTTGGTGAGCTCGATGCCGCTCATGCCCCCGCTACCCTGCCGTTCCTCGCCAACCTGGGAATTGAATCCGATCCCTGTGCCTGCGTTAGTGGTCTCGTGCTGTGTTTGCAGGGCAACGTCATTACGATCTCCCGTCGGCTCTGGGATGAAGGCGTGCGCGATGCCGCAAATTTACGCGAAAGGATTTATCAGCAGTGGGGCAAGCGAACGTTCACTTTCGGAGTCGTGTTTTCCCTGTCTTCACAGGAAATCCTGCTGCGCCGATGGCTGGCCTCGGCCGGGATCGCCCCGGATGTTGATATCCGCATCGTTGCTGTTCCTCCGGCGCAGATGTTTCCCACGCTAAAGTTGGGCTACATCGACGGCTACTGCGTGGGAGAGCCTTGGGCCTCCTTGGCCGTCCAGGCCGGGGCGGGCATGTGCGTGGCGACCAGCGCCAGTTTGGCGCCACTTCATCCGGAGCGCGTCCTCATGGTGCGCCAGAGTTTTGCCTCCGGCCGCGCCGATGAACACGAGCGAATGATCGCAGCCTTGCTGGAGTCCTGCGCGTTTTGCGACCTGCCCGAACACCGCCAACTGCTGGGCGACATGCTGGCGCACCCACAATACGTGAATGCGCCGGCGGAGTGCATTCAGGCTGGGCTGGTCAGCGCGATTGGTTCCCCAGAGCGCTCCAGCGCAGGCCTGCCAGGCCTGACCATTTTCAACCGTTATAACGCCAACGAGCCAAGCGACGACAAGGCCCGCTGGATCATGGAGCGACTTTACGAACTCCTGCAGCAAGACGTGTTTAAGGCTAAAAACCTCGGCCGAACGCCGGTGCTAAAGAACGTGTTCCGCAAGGATATCTTTGACCGGGCCAAAGCGATGATGGTTGAGGAGTTCAGACACGACCAAACCGAAGGCCAAGCTCATGAGCCCGGCCTGACCGCAAAAGCATAGACATTGCCGTTAACCATTTTCCCGCGCCTTCCTCCGAGGCGCGGGGGCCGAGGCCAGGGCGCCACCGAGGGTTCTCGGCGCCCGGCCTCGCTGTTTTCTTCACGCGTGTTCAGTACTGGGCGGGTGCGGGTCGACCCCGCAAAATCCCGCCTTTGCGCGCGGTCTTGGGGCCCGCCCATCTTTTTGGCTAGCCTCGTGCTGTTCCAACATCTTTGCGGTCCAGCCGTATGCCCGCCGCGTGCTGTCGGCAGAGCTTGGAGAAGGTTTCTTCCGCCAACGTGAGCCGGTGGCTGGAAAGAGAAAACATCACCCAATGACGCGTGACGACCTTAGCACCCATGGGACGCATGCCAAGGCTGCGCCGGGCGAGCTCTTTGTCCGCCGTCCAGGGAGGGAGGACCGAGACACCAAGGTTGAGCTTCACCAGTTCTTTAATGGCCTCGGCATTGCCTATTTCCATGATCGTGCTGGGCACCATATCCAGCCGACGGAAATGCTCGTCCACCAAGCGCCGGGTCAGGCTGGCGGGCGGATATAAAATGAACGGTTGTGTCCGTAATTCCTCGCCGGAGATCGGCCGCCCCGCGGCCCACGGATGAGCCGGGGCGAACACGAACATCAACTCATCGCGGAAAAGCGGCCGCTCACGGAGCCCGGGGTGGCTGTCCAGCGCTACTCCAAGTGCAAGATCCACCTTGCCCGCCCGCAGGAGTTGAATTAGCTCGGGAGTATCGGCCGAGTGCACCTGAAGCTCGATGCGCTCGTGAGACTTTTTTAACTCGCGAATCACGGCCGGGAGCAGGTGTTGGCAGATCGAAGCGGTGGCGCCGACGCGCAACCGCGGTTGGCCCCATTTGCTCAGGCGTTTCAGCGAATCGGCCGCTTGATCCAGGGCCGCCAGAGGCGGTTGAATGCTGAGCAGAAACTGTTCGCCGGCCTGGTTGAGCACCATCTTCTTTCCAATGCGCTCAAAGACCCGGCACCCGAGTTGCCTTTCCAGCGATTTGATTCCATGGCTCAGGGCCGAGGGCGTCAGGTGGAGTTTTCCGGCGGCGGCCACCAGACCGCCGCTTTCGGCCACGACGCAAAACATTTTTAAAAGCCGGGTTTCCATTCTGCCGAGGCGCGAATCTAGCCCTGCTTTCCTCTTTTGCAAAGGGTTCCGAGCGCTTCTTGGGCAAAACTTCGTCTGGTCTTGGGAGTGGGCTTCGCCTAGCTTGATCGGCCTTATTTGTATGACGAGCGTGGAAATTCGGCAGTCGTTTCTGGACTTCTTTAAATCCAAGGACCACACCCTCGTGCCTTCTGCGAGCCTGATGCCCGACTCGCCCAACCTGCTCTTCACCAACGCCGGGATGAACCAGTTTGTCCCAATCTTCCTCGGCCAGCGCACCCCGGACGTGTCGAGATGGGCCGGGGCTTCCCCGGCCAGTGATACCCGGGCGGCCGACACCCAAAAGTGCATTCGGGCCGGCGGCAAGCACAACGACCTCGAGGACGTCGGCCTGGACACGTACCATCACACGTTCTTCGAAATGCTGGGCAATTGGTCCTTTGGAGATTACTTCAAGGAAGAAGCCATCCGCTGGGCCTGGGAGCTCATCACCGAAGTTTGGAAATTCCCCAAAAACCGCCTCTACGCGACCGTTTATTCGCCGGACAAAACCAAAGGCGACCCGAGCGAATTCGACCAGGAAGCATATGATATCTGGGCGAAACGATTCCGCGCGGCGGGGCTCGACCCGAACACGCACATCGTCCCTGGGAACAAGAAGGACAACTTTTGGATGATGGGCGAGACCGGCCCGTGCGGTCCGTGTAGTGAACTGCACGTTGACCTGACGCCTCAAGGCGATACGAAGGGACGGCTCGTCAACCAGGGCACCGCCGAGTGCATCGAGATCTGGAATCTGGTGTTCATCCAATTCAGTGCCAACCCTGACGGATCCTTCTCCGCCTTGCCCGCGCGGCACGTGGATACCGGCATGGGTTTCGAACGCGTGACCGGCATCATCCAAAATACAAGGAAGTTCACCGATTTCAGCCGGGTTATCTCAAACTATGAAACCGATATCTTCCAGCCGCTGTTCGCCAAACTCGAAAAGCTGAGCGGGAAGAAATATAATTCGAGCCTGCCGGCTGCCGGCACCACCGGCGAAACAGAGCAGGAAAGGGTCGACGTGGCCTTCCGCGTGATCGCCGACCATATTCGCACGCTGAGCTTTGCCATCGCCGACGGTATCCTGCCTGGAAACACGGACCGCAACTACGTGTTGCGCCGGATCCTTCGCCGCGCGGTGCGCTACGGACGCTCGCTCGGGTTTCGCGAGCCTTTCTTCTACAAGCTCGTGGACGTGCTGGCCAACCACATGGGCGACGTCTTCCCTGAAATCCGTGCCCAGCGGGAACGCGTCGAAGAGGTGATTCATCGCGAGGAAGAGGCTTTTAATAAAACGCTGGATAATGGGATTAAAAGGTTCAACGAAATATGTTCCACTCTCGTGGCAACCAGCCTAACCGCTCACGGCGATTTCATCGAAGGCGTCCAGACGGCCTTTCAGTTTCTGCAGGAGCACGACCAACAGGATTTTGATGAAGTTCTTCGAGCTGCCAAGACTCAATTTCCCCACTGGACCCTCAAGGGGGCTAAACCAATTTCTGGAGAGGACGCTTTCAAACTTTACGATACTTATGGCTTCCCGTTGGACCTAACTGAGTTGATGGCGCGTGAACGTGG
>JANXQE010000029.1 GCA_025356925.1 Limisphaerales bacterium
CCGCGAGCGCGGCCGCCTTGGCTTCGAAGGTGAGGTGGGCGGCGTGTTCCTGTTCGAGCAACTGTTCCCGCAACTGCTCCGCCTCGCGCTTACGCCGGATGACCAGGGACCGGGCCACAAACGCCCAACCGACCAATCCCAGCAACCCGCCGCCCGTCGGCACCATGATGAACGCGTTGGCGTACCACGGCGGCACGATGGTCAGTTGCGCCGCGGCCGGAGTCGAATAGTTCAAGTCGCGGTCGATGGACTGCGCGAAGAAGGTATACTCACCTCGCGCCTTAGCGGGCCATTCCAACTCCGCGACCCGCGTCGCCGGCTTCCACAGGGGATCGGTCTTGGGTGGGGCGGAGTCCGTGCGACCGGGAACGACGGCGTAGCGGAAGAGGCGCTTCTCGGGCCGGGTGCGGAAATCCACGGCGCTGACTTTGAACGTCACCAACCGGCCGGCAGTGATGTGCGGCAGTGCCTTCAAATCGGTGTAGAGCCGGTCGGTTTGCACCGTGAGGATCGGTGCTGGGTTGGTGGAGAGAACGGGATCGTAGCGCGTCAACCCGCTCCCGCCGCCGAACCACATTCCGCCGTTGGCATCCTGGGCGATCGTATTTATCACGCCGGGCAGTAGGCCATCCCCCTCGTCCAGCGGTACCCAGGTGGTGCCATCGTAGTGCGTCACGCCCGTGAGGGTTGCGAACCAGAGGGTGCCATCCGCGGAACGGAAGATTTTCAAGACACCGCTCGGGACGAACGTCTCCGCGCCGGGCGCAAACGGTTTCATCCTCTGCCCGTCGAAGTGGGACAGACCTCCGTCCGAGGCGCCGAACCAGATAATTCCGTTGCTCCCGCTTTCAATCGCATCCACCAGCCTCCCCGGAGCGCCGTTCGTTCGGGTAAATTCCGTCCAGTTGGTCCCGTCGTTCCGAACGATGCCGCCATCGGTCGCAATCCAGACCGCACCCCGTGGGTCGCAGTGAATCGCGTTGATGGAATTGGCGAGCAACCCGTTGGTCCAAACCCACGTGGCGCCGCCGTCCGTTCCCGCGAAACGCACCACGCCATTGGAGGCGGTGCCTGCCCAGATCGCTCCGTTCGCGTTGCGCGCCAGGCACGTGAAGGCATTGCCCAGTTGGCCGGAGGAGTTGGTCAGGACGGAGAGAATGCTCCCCCCGTGTACTATGCAGATGCGCTCGGGGACCGACGGCGTCGCGGCCTGGGCCGCATAGATCTTCCCGTCGGGGCCGGAAATCCTGGCGGCGACTGCAATGGGCACTGCATTCGACCAAAAGCGTTGGCCGTCAAACCGCACAAGGAAATTGCCATCGATGACTGCGGTGAGCGAACCGTCCGGTCCGGCCAGCAGGGAATTGACATTCCCCTCCGGCAACCCATCCGCCTTGGTATACTGCCGGAACGTGTTATCCTCAAAACGCCACAAGCGATCCGCAGTGCCGAACCAGGTGGCGCCGTCCGGGCCTGGCTGAATATCCCAGCAAGCGCTACCGACACGGCTGTTTTGGCGGCCCGTGAAATCGCTCGCGGTCTCAAAATATGTGAAGCTTCGGCCATCAAAGCGCGCCACGGTTCCTTGATCGGTCCCAAACCACACCCGCCGGTCCGGCGCCACACTGATGCAGGTGATCACGCCCGCGGGCAAACCATCGTTTTGCGTCCACCGGAAAAAGTTGGTGCCATCGAACCGCACCACCCCCTCGGCCCCGACCGCGACCCAAACCTCGCCATCGGGCGAGATCGTCACGGTGCCGGTGTCGTTCGAAGGCAGCCATTGCGGACGCGACCAGGGGACCTGGTTCGTGCCGTCAAACCGCACTAGACCCGTGCCGGGGCCCGTCAACCAGAGACGATGGCCGGCCACGGCCAGGTGTTTCGAAAATATGTGTCTTTGGTCTGCGCTCGTGGTCGGGTTTGGGGTTGGGCGCCACAAATTGGTGAATACAGTCCCCTGCCCACCGTGGTAACGGACCAGCGCGTCGGGTGTGCGCCACCACACCGCCCCGTCGGACGTGCCCGTGATTTCAAAGATGTAGTCCTCGGTGGGAAGACCGGGCAGGGAGAAGCGGACGGGGGGAGCGCCATCCGCCGGGCGGTAGCGGCAGAGGCCCTCGCTCGTCCCCACCCAGACCATGCCACTGATATCCAGGTAAACGCCCAAGGGAGCGATCGAAATGCCCGGCAAACCATTTTCGGAAGAAAGCGTGAAGAACTCGCCCCCATCGAAACGCGAGAGACCGCCCCAAGTGTAGTTCCAGAGGGCGCCGTCCGACGCAAACAGGGTGCGCCCGGTCGCATTATTTTTCAGCCCGTCGAGCACGCTGAAGGTTTTCCAGCGCCCCTGGTTGAACGGTGCCAATTGAAAATCGAGTTTGGTCAGCCGCGCGCGTTCGGCCTCCGTGGCATCGGGATCGGCAAAGAACATTCGACCCGCGTCCAGCCACGTGCGTCCGCCGGGAATCTGGGCGCGGACTTGATACGCGCCCGGCGGCACGTTCGGGAATTCAAAATGGCCCTGCTCATCCGTGAGGAAGGTGGCCACGACCGTGCCGGCCGGGGCTTGCGGCAGGTTTGGAGTCCCGGCTTCAGCCGGTCGGGCGTTCGGAATCCCTGAACGTGGTTGATTGGTGGACGCGGTGCCGGCTGAAGCCGCGACTCCGAACGAACCCGTCGCTCCCGCTTCGGTGAGCACCCAGTCCAAGCGTTGTCGTGGCTCCCCGCTGAGTTGGAAGCCGAGGCGGTAGGCGGACAATTCGCTCGTGGTGACAAAAAGGTCGCAGCGCGCAGCGGGCGCCATCGTGAAGGTATACTCGCCGGCTGCGTAGGGCGTTACGCGGCGATCCGGCTGGCCGGCTTGATGGATTTCAACACTCGCGTTCGGCAGCAGTTTGCCGGAGACGTCGGTGATGTTTCCAAACAGGATCACTGGCAGCTTCGCGTTTGTGACAGTGGCTTGGCCGATGAGCTTGCCGTGGTGCGCCCCCGACGAGGAGTCGCGCCCAGGATTCGTGGGATCGTCGAAATTCCAAAGGCCGATCAAACCTGCCTCGCTCCCGGTCAGCTTCCGCCCCATGTTCTCGCGAATCTGTTCCGGCGTGCGCACCATCCTCCAAAGCCTGACCTCGTCCATCTCGCCGTGTAAGTTTGCAACTTCAGGCAGGACGGAACGGCCTAGGAACGCCTGCTGGAGGGGGCCATTCGTGAAAAAGCGTTCCGTGTAGGCATTGGTCGCCACCAGACTACCATTGAGATACAGCCGCAGACCGTTGGTGCTCACCACCCCCGCCACGTGTCGCCACTGGTGGAGTTGGAGCGGGTCTGGCGGGCTGACAAACGACGGGTAGATCGGCGCGGCTTCGCTCTGGATACCGAGAGCCTCGCTGTTGTAATCGCCAATCGCGAGAAGAAGACTTCGTGAGCGGGCCCCCAGATCGAAGGCGGTCGAATGAAAACCGAACGCATCCCACTTCAACCAGGCTTCGAAGGTCAACTCACGAGCGCCCGGCAGAAGATTCGACGGCAGTTCCACGAAGCTGTTCGTCCCCTCCAACCGAAGCACGCCGTTCGTAACCGTCGAGGCCAGCCCCCCCTGATCGAGTGCGGAGTGCGGAGTGCGGAGTGCGGAATCCGGAGGGGAAGTTAGCGGCTCCTGACCTTGGCTGGTGCCATCGTCGGGTTGAACCAGTTCAACGACCAGGCTGGCGTGCGGCGTCTTGCCGTCCAGCGCCGTTGCGCGTCCGGCGATATTAATGGCCGGTTTCAAAACCAAATCGGCCGTCTGCTCTCCGTTAGGCTTGAGGCGAACGCTCTCACGCCAACCGACCAGGCCCTTTGGGCTGGTGGCTTCCAAAGCCACGGTTTCCGCGGCGGTCCAGACCCGCAGGGAATACGCCCCATCCGAGCGGCTGGTTCCGCGGGCCAGTTCGGCCCCGGCGATGGAAGCGCGAACGGCAACCCCTTCAACCGGATTGCCGTTCGCATCGGTAATCCGCCCGACCAGCCGCGACCAGGGACCCACGGCGGTCGCAGTTGGCAGCGTGCCTTCCGTGACCCGGGCGCCGCCGCTCAGAATGCCATCGCGGCCGTTGGATGAGGCGTCCCGGGCGGTGCCATCCGCAAAACTCCACAGCGCCAGCAGGCCCGGTTCGCGGCCAGTGAGCCGATTGGGAACGTTAGTCCGGATTTCCTCCGCGGTGCGTTCCCCCGCCCACAGACGAATCTCCGCCATCTGACCGTTGAAGTCGGGATTATTACCGGCTTCTTTCACGACACTCCGGCCGAGGAAGTTCTTCAGCACGGGCCCTGGAACTGGTTTCCAGTTGCTTTTGGAGTTTTCGGTGGCAACCAGCGCACCGTTGACATACAGCTTCAAGAAATCCGTGTCCGCGACCATCGCGACATGCCGCCATTGGTCGGCCGACAGATATTCCGCAGGCGATCTTTCCATCGTCTGCTCCTCGTACGTGCGATTGTTGACGCGTTGGATGGTTAGCTCCGAGGCGCTTCCAAAGTTAAGGACCCCGACCATGAGCGCGGCATCCCCAAACTCGAAGAACCGGGAGTAATCGCCGAACTTCCGCCACTTGACCCAGCCTTCCACGGTGACGATCTCGTTGGTGAACAGGTTCGCCGGCAGTTCCACGTAACTGTCCTTGCCGTCAAGGTCGAGGACTGGGAATTTGGAAGAGGGTTGACCATGGAGGGTACCGAGTTGCGCACCCAGGGCAATAGTGAGGCAAAACGCGGGCACGATATTCCGCCAGGTCTTGGAGTGCGGTAGTCCTCTACCGCTTTTCCCCTCGGACGTTTTGAGGCTCAAGACGGAGTTTACCCCGTTGTTAGTCTCGCGCGCGCGGTCAAAGCGCCAGAGGGCTGGCGCACTCCAAGACCTGGCGGAGTTTCCAGAATTCTGGTGGTCTCGGAGCGTTTCGGAGCGCGACAGATCACAGCGCGGCCGGGACACATTTATGACAACATTTGCGACCGGTCCGGCAAGAGCGGCATGTTTATATCCAAGCGACCACGAATAGCCAGGGAGCGCCGTCAGGTGCGACATGTGTCCCCTGGCAGAGCTCGAGCCGTCTGCCCCGCCAACATTCCGTACTTCAGATTTAATCCTCATGCCTATCAAATTCCTGAAACGATGTAGACGTCGCTCATCGCCCGCACTTCGCGGACCAAATCTTCCATCTGGAAGGAGCCTTTCTGCATCACGCGCGCCACCTGGCCGTTCAACCGCTGCCGGTCCTGCTCGGTAATATCCTTGGCCGTAATAACCACGACCGGCACTTGCCGGCACTCCGGCCGCTTCCTCAACTCCTCCATAAACTCAAAGCCGTCCATCTCCGGCATCATCAAATCCAGCAGGATCAATGCAGGCACCAGGCCGTTCAATTTCTCGAGCGCCACTCGCCCGTTTTCCGCTTCCAGCACCTCCCAACTCTCCTTTACCAGCGTCCTCCGAAGCATCTCACGGGTGGGTGCGTCATCCTCCACGACTAGCACTCTTTGGTGTTTAGTCGTCGTGCGATATTTTTGCAGACTCGCCGTCATACGGCTCCAGTCGATCGGCTTGG
>JANXQE010000061.1 GCA_025356925.1 Limisphaerales bacterium
ATGAGAAATACGGCAAAAAATCGGTCATTCGCGGCCGCCAATTCTGCGTGCTTTCTAGAAAGTGCTGATTTGATCACAAACTTTCGATTCCAAAGCCGCGAATGGTGTGCGCATAAATTCCTTGCGTGAGAGATCACATGTAGCCACCCCTTCATCACGCTTTCATCCTGAGCAAAATGGGCAACAAACCATTCCAACGTTGTTGAAAACGGGTACACCGCGAACCAAGGGCTGCGTTATCGTTCGTACGCAATATCAACCCTTCGTGGCGGGGTTGGAAAATCCACCCTGGCGTTCAATCTGGCCTTCGAGATGGCTCGGCATCGCTCCGTCCTTATTGCTGATTTGTGCGCTCAATGCAATTTAACCGAAACACTAATGCGCGGAGAGAATCCCGAGGTGACGATCCTTAGCTCGCTCCAGCCAAAACTTTTGGGACCAGCATTCGGGGAAATTCCAAGTGACAATTCGTATCGGGTTTCGACCTCATGCGAGGCCTTCAAAACCTCGAAACCGGCATTCATAATTCCTGGAAACGCGCTCTTGTTTGCTTTTCCTTCCACGATGTACCAGCAACTACAAATCGCTAATTCTCAAAACAACCCGAAGGCGGTCCTGGGGCTTTTAGAATCGTTGAAGTCGATCCTGAACGAAGAATGCAAAACCAAAAAAGTCGATGGAATACTCATGGACACCAGCCCATTTTATGCCGGTGGAACACATTTGGCGTGGTGTGCCGCAGATGCCATAATAATCCCCGTCAGGGTAGACGAGCACTCTATAGCATCCCTTGAGCTTACGCTTGGTTTGCTCTCAAATCCTAATCGGGATTTCCAAACGTGGAATACCCGTGCAGGTGGAAGAACCACGCCTCGAATAGCGGCCATTGTAATGACAATGGTTGGGTCCAAGAGCCAGCTACGCGCAACTCCGGACCGAGCATCAAGGATGTATATCGAAAGGGCATTGGCAATCGCTGAAAAATATAGCCAGCTTTTTGACCATCAGGAACCAGCGGATGCATTCGTTATAACGGACGATTTTGTTTCGTCAGGTCGTATCAGCGGGGCTAGAAGCATACCGATTTCACGCCTTCAAATCGGTAGCTTTCATACCGTTGAAGGAAAGCGATTACAGGTCAACCAATCGGCAGCAAGGTACCAGCGGGAATTGGCCTATTTGGCCAGCATCATTTAGTTCGACGTTTGAGCACTGAGCCGGTCGCCTGTTGCACGACAGAGGGCGCGGTTTGAGAAAAATCGCGCTTTTCTTTTTTTACCGTTTTCCGCTTCGCCGGTTTCTTGGTCTTTTTTGCCATGCCGACACGATAGGCCGGATCGCGGTCGGCTGAAAATCAGAAATCAAACTGACCCAATACCGTGTCCTGGGCCATCTTGACATCAGGAAATGCTTCGAGAACACTGCCCGGCCTATGGCTGAGTCAAAACCAGGCGAAGTAATGGAAAAAATCGTTTCGCTCTCGAAACGGCGTGGTTTCATTTTCCAATCCTCCGAGGTTTACGGCGGTCTGAATGGGTTTTGGGATTACGGTCCACTGGGCGCCGAACTGAAGCGTAATATTAAGGAATGCTGGTGGCGGTCCATGACCCAACTGCGGGATGACGTGGTGGGTCTGGAAGCCTCGATTATCATGCACCCGCGCATTTGGGAAGCCAGCGGACACACGTCCACGTTCAGCGACATGATGGTGGACTGCCTGTTGACCAAAAAGCGTTTTCGCGCCGATCAAGTTGACCCGCAATCCGGTGTCGTTCATCATTTCATAGCCGCAGTGGATGCCACTGAGTTTGAAAAGCTCCGAAAAGATACACTTCTTCAAAAGGACAGTCTTTCCCAGACTAGTTGCGTTCCAGAAGCGAACAAGCTCCTGGAATCGATTGAGGATGTGGGTACCGCCTTGTCCAAAGGATTCATCAAACTGAAGCCAACCGTTAATTCTGCCGAATTCATTGAGATCCTGAAGCGGTTAGGTGCAACCAGCGGTTATAACTCAAATACCGATGCCTATTCGGTGTTGGTGCCAAAGGGGAAGCCAATCGAGTCGGCCGTCAGGGTTGCCCGGGAAATATACGCAAAGGGAAGCGCATCGAAACCTGTCGTCGTGTGGTCGAGCGCGGCGGACGTTGCGGGGTCAACCCGGTTCAACCCGGAAAATGGTGCACCCTTGACCGAACCTCGTCCATTCAACCTGATGCTCAAAACGTACGTTGGGCCGGTCGAGAGCGCGGACAATCTTGCCTATCTCCGGCCTGAAACGGCGCAAGCGATTTTCGCCCAATTCAAAAACGTGCTCGAAGTCTCACGGCAAAAGGTCCCCTTTGGTATCGCTCAGGTCGGCAAGGCTTTCCGCAATGAAATTAACCCACGCAACTTCACCTTTCGCTCCCGCGAGTTCGAGCAAATGGAGCTGGAGTTTTTCATCCGGCCCGAGGAAGCAATCGAAGCCATTTACGGCAGCGTGACTAAACCCTCAGCGCCGGGGCATCCGGGAGAACCTCAGCCCAATTGGGGCTGGCAGATTTGGCATCAATACTGGGTCGAGGAAAGGCTGAGGTTTTATGAAAACATTGGGTTGCCCCGAAACTCGCTGGTCGAGTACTGGCAGCAGCCCGAAGAACTGGCGCACTACGCCCGCGCCACGGTCGATATCCTCTACAAATTTCCGTTCAGCAAACGGGACGAAAAGGGTGAGCTGATGGGAGAGGAATTGGAGGGGATCGCTGCCCGGAGTGACTTTGACCTAAGCCAGCATCAACGTTTTGCCGGCAAGACTATGACCGTTTTTGACGAGGAGCTCAAAACCACGTGGCCTAAATTGAGCCCGGTGAAACAATCGGAATTGCGTGAACGTTACTTCCAGGCCCGGTCCAAGTATCTCACCAAGGCCGGCGAGCCTTCTGACAAAGGAGAAAAGCTGGCCCAGGAGGACGCCGATCTGCTGACCAAAGGCTATTACGTCCCGCATGTCATCGAACCTTCCGCCGGCGTGGACCGACTGGCCCTAGCGCTCATTTGCAGCGCCTATTGCGAGGACCAGGCCCCGGACGACAAAGGCAAACTCGAAAGCCGGGTCGTCATGAAATTTCATCCCCGGATTGCCCCGATCAAGGTTGCCGTGTTTCCCCTGCTTAAAAACAAGCCTGAGCTGGTTAAAAAAGCGAAAGAAGTGCGCGAGTTGCTCCGCCCGCATATGACCGTTTTTTACGATGAGGCCGGCGCGATCGGCCGGCGATACCGGCGTCAGGATGAAGCCGGCACACCTTTCGGTGTGACCATCGACTTCGACACTTTGGGCGAGCAGGGTGCGGAGTTGAAGGATACCGTCACCTTGCGTGAGCGCGACGCGATGACACAAGAACGAGTGCGGATCAGCGACCTGCCGGCTCGGTTGTGCGCAACCATCCGGTAGCCGGCTTTACCATCCAGGTCAGAGGAACGTGATTTTGATTGTCGCGGACGGCACAACCAATCCACATCCCCAAATCGTCAAAAAGCGGGCGCCGACACTTTACGCCATCATTGCGATGAAGCTGTTGAAGGGCCTCCTCTTCGTCGTCTTGGCGCTTGTCGCGTACACTCTCTCCGACAATGACTTGCCTTACGAATACCACCGGTTATTGCACTTTCTAAGGCTCAATCCTGAGAGCAAGTTTTTCTCAGACCTGGCCGTGCACGTCGGCCAACTCACCGAGGTAAAGGTGCTTCATGTGGCACTGGGAACGCTGCTTTACAGTCTTTTCGCGCTGGTGGAAGGTGTGGGCCTGATGTACCGCGTGAGCTGGGCCGGTTGGCTGGCCATCGGAGACTCGGCGTTTTTTATCCCGATCGAAGTTTACGAGCTCGCCCACCGCTATTCGAAACTGGTTTTGGTCATCCTGATCATTAACGTCATCATCGTCTGCTACCTTCTGAAAAACCGTCGGCGCCTGTTCCGCCATCATCATCATTAGCACGTCACTGTTTCCCACGTGACCGCGCGTGGGAACTGTGGCACTTTGCGACTCGTGACCACGAGTGAAGCCATCAAACTTCTTGAGGGATTCCGGGCCGGAGCGCTCGGGCGCGACAAAGTGCTGCAGGCCTTTCAAGCGGCGCCGGTGGTTGACCTGGGCTTTGCGCAAGTGGACACCCACCGAGGGCTGCGCCGCGGATTTTCCGAGGTGATTTTCGGCGCCGGCAAAACCCCGGACCAGGTGGTTCGCATCGCGGCCAAGTTGCTCGAGCACGAGCACCGTGTCCTGGTCACCCGCGCGACGGAAGAACAAGCACGGGCGCTGCGCAAAAAGTTCAAGGACACCGTCCACCACAAGCTGGCACGCTGTTTAGCCATCGAGCGAAAACCTTTGCCCAAGCGGCCCGGGACCATCGCTGTGGTGTGCGCGGGGACGAGCGATTTACCGGTCGCTGAGGAAGCCGCGGTGACCGCCGACATTATGGGCAATCGCATCGAGCGAATTGCAGATGTTGGCGTTTCCGGCGTGCATCGGCTCTTTGGACGTTTGCAGAGCATCCAATCGGCGAACGCGATCATCGTCGTGGCCGGTATGGAAGGCGCCTTGCCCAGCGTGGTCGCGGGATTGGTCGCCCGGCCGGTCATTGCCGTGCCCACGAGTATCGGCTACGGAGCCAGCTTTGGCGGATTGGCCGCGCTGTTGGGCATGCTTAACAGTTGCTCCAGCGGCTTGACGGTCGTGAACATTGACAATGGATTCGGGGCCGGCTATGCCGCCAGTCAGATTAATGCGCTTGCCGCCGGCGAATAATTCTGCGGATTGCCTGTTAGGATGAAAACTCTCTACCTGGACCTCTTCAGTGGAATCAGCGGCGACATGTTCATCGGCGCGCTGGTGGATTTAGGCGTCGATCCGGCAACTCTCGAAAGGGAGCTGGGAAAGCTCGGGCTGTACGAATACCACCTCCACTTTACGCGGAGCCACAAAGGCAGCATCGCCGGCGTGAAATTCGATGTCCATCTCGCCGGCCATCATGACGACCATGGGAGCCCAAGCAACGAGGTGGCTCACGGTCATTCCCACGATCATGACCCAGGCCATACCCATGCTCATTCACACGGCCACACCCACGATCACGAACATCAGCGGACTTTTTCTGAAATCAAGACACTGATCCTGGCCAGCCGGCTCTCGGCC
>JANXQE010000069.1 GCA_025356925.1 Limisphaerales bacterium
TTGCCGATCAACACCCAATGCCCATTGCGCAACGCGATGATCTCCGCGCCGGAACCCGGGTTTGGAAGCTCGGTATCCGTCACCGGGGACCAGGTTTCTCCGTGATCGAATGAATCGCTTTGCTGGAGACGATGTGGTGCCGGACCGTTGTCGCGCATCAGAGTGTGCAGCGAGCCGTCGCGCCGTTGAACCACGCTAGGTTGGATGTTGCCGGCGCCGATGAGGGGCCTGCCCGTATGCCAGGTCTGGCCCCAGTCATCGCTGATCGCCATCAGTGAAATTGAAAAGCCATCGTGATAGAGCGGGACAATCAAGCGCTGACCGTCGAACACGAACGGGTGAGCGCGAGTCATCCAGCCAAGGCGCCGATACAGCTTGTCGGTCGCGTGCCGCCGCATTGCTCCCAAAAAGTCCTCCGCTTCTTTGCGTTCAACGGGGTTGAGGTTCAGCGCCGACACCTGCGCTTGCAATCCAGGCAACTGACGGTTGATCTCTGCCTCGAACTCGGGCCCTGGTTTGATGTGCAGCACCTCGCTTGAGTCCCAGCGTGGGGGTTGATCCCGCAAATAATCGTGGCTCACGCGCACCTTAAGCAAGGCGCTTTCCCAAGTGTTGGCGAGGATTGTGGTATGCAGCAGCCAGAGCCGTCCTTTTGGGTCGATAAACATGCAGGGATTGCCGTCGGGAAGTCCCGCGGTGTCGGCGATGGTGAAGCGGGGGTTCCACTGGTGCCGGCCTTTGCGCAGCCGCGCGCACTCGATTTTTACGTCATCTGCCGTGCGCTCACCCGAGCCGTGAAACCAACAAACCAGGAGGTCGCCGTTGGGGGCTTCAACGATGCATGAGGCGTGATTGTGCCAGGTTTCCAGTGGAAAAATAAGTTCGGATTCATACAGCGGCGACTCGCTGGATTTCACCCACGCAGCCGACATCAACACGATTAACGTGATTAAAGCATTACGCATAGTCGCAGGATATTCCGAGGGCAAAATTGAACTGATATAAACCGGATGTCGATGCAGAACAGGCGCAGATCACACTCGTCGGAACCCGCCAATTACCGAAGGAAGCAGCGCAGAGTTCGAATCCGCCGTATCGCCGATCGTCGTTTTCAGCACAAAGGCATTGCACTCCAACAGAAAATCCTGCACAACATCGCTCCGTTTGTATTTATGAAAAAAGAAGCTAAACAGTCGAATGAAGCTCAATTGCTGGATTTGCTGAAGCGAGTCCTTCCCAAAGCCACCCACGACGCCAAACTGGCGGGCAAGATTTACGAGGCCATCGAGGTCGAACTGAAGGCCAAGGCTCGTGCGATGGCCTTCGAGAAGTTCTGCAGCCGCATCGAGCTGCCGGATCTGGATCACAAGACCGTTGAGGACGTTAAAAAGCAACTGGCCGCAGCCTTCGGCGACGGGGACATTACGATCAAGCCGAACAAAAAAAACCAAACCTTGGCGGTCGAGGTGTCCATGCCCGATGGCAGCCAATTCAGCAGTGAGATAAAAGTCGGGCCGGTGGCGGCTGAAGCCGGCGAGGAACAGGAAATAACCCTCAAATTCGTGCCCTTCCCGGTCTGCCTGCCGGGTGATAAGGAACTGGTTTGGCTGCTGGCGAAGCGCGAGAATCTCTCTCCCGAAGAAGGCGGCATCGCTCTTTCAAAACTGGAGGAGGAGTTTTGGGCTTCGAAAACCGGCCAGAAACTCATCCGCGATCGTGTTGAGCGCAGCTTTCCAGAATTCATCGCCCGGGTGCCGGGCGGGATGCTTGGTGAAATGGGATTAAAGAGACACTACAAGACACCGGAGCCGGTGAAACCGCTCCGGACTGGACCAAAGCGTTGACTCTGAAAGGTAGGTAACGGCCCCAAAAGCCGCGGTCCTGCCCGAAATCCGACCCCGTCCCAAGACGGCGAGAGGTTCGAAATCCACTTTCCATGTCTGCGCCAACGGGTGTAGATTTTTCTCAGCACCAGCGCCCCGTGCGCCCAGGCCTGAAGTATGGAAACGACGATCACCTTCTCAGTTAACGGTCAACCCCGCACCGTAACCACCGATCCGGAGCGCTCGCTGCTGGACGTCCTGCGAGAAGACCTGCAGCTCACCGGCACCAAATACGGCTGCGGTGAGGGCCAATGCCGCGCGTGCACGGTGCTCGCGGACGGAAAAAGCATCGCTGCGTGCATCACCTCGATTGCGGAGGTCGAGAACCAATCGATTCTAACCATCGAAGGGCTGGCGAAGGGCAAACAACTTCATCGGGTCCAGGAGGCATTTCTTGCCGAAGGCGCTTTCCAATGCGGCTACTGCACGGCTGGGATGATCATGCAAGCCGTGGAACTGCTCGCGGATGATCCCAAATTGGCCAAAACCGATGTCGCTGCCCGCATGCAACGGCACATCTGCCGCTGCGGTACCTACCCACTGATCCTCAAAGCCATTCACCGCGCCGCCGTATGAAAAAAGAGTGCCCAGCCATCGGCGACGACTACCAGGAAGCCATCGAGCGCGTCCCGTACGACTTCGGGCTCAATCGCCGCTCCTTTGTTCAATTCCTGAGCACGGGTCTGCTGATCATCGCCAATGCCTCCCCTGCCCTGGCACAGCGCAGTGACGGCCGCGCTGGACAACGCCGTGCCCCAAACCTGGGCGCCCGAATTCACCTCGCCAAAGACGGTTCGATCACTGTCTTAAGCGGCAAGGTCGAAGGCGGCCAGGGAGCCCGCGCTGAACTCACTCTGGCCGCGGCTGAGGAGTTGCGGGTCCCGCCCGCTTCAATCGAGCTGGTCATGGCCGATACTGGCCTGGTCCCTGATGATGGGATTACTGCCGGGAGCCGCAGCACACCCTCAACCGTCCCTGCCGTTCGTCAGGCTGCCGCCACGGCTCGGGAGTTCTTAATCGAGTTCGCTGCCAAGTCCTGGAGCCTGGACCGGAACGCCCTCGAAGTCCGCGATGGCAAAGTTACCAACAGCACTACCGGGAAGGCGTTGGGCTACGCCGACCTCGCGAGCAGCGATGAAGCCTCCAAAGGTTTCGCCAAGGCCGGGCCCTCCGAGGCCGGCCTGACGAAAGTTAAAGACTGGAAAGCTTTGGGACGTCCGTTCCCCCGGCCTAACGGACGGGAGATCATTACCGGCTCGCACAAATATCCCTCGGACATCGCCCGGCCGGAGTTACTCTTCGGAAGAATCCTGCGGCCTCCGTCGTACGGCGCCAGGCTGGTC
>JANXQE010000076.1 GCA_025356925.1 Limisphaerales bacterium
TCAAGGTCAACCAGATCGGGTCATTGACCGAGACGCTCGATGCGGTCCAGCTTGCCCAAACCAATAGTTATACCGCGGTGCTGAGTCATCGCTCGGGCGAGACGGAGGATTCCACAATTGCGGATATTGCTGTGGCCACCAACTGCGGCCAGATCAAAACCGGCTCGCTGAGCCGGTCCGATCGGCTCGCCAAATACAACCAATTGCTGCGCATTGAGCAATTGCTCGGTGGCAATGCGGTTTACGCCGGCCTGACGGCGCTGCCGAAGGCCAAATAGAGTTAACCAAAGAGTTCGGTTTGGAAAGTCCGAGCGCTCATTGGTGGCGTCCTGACTCAGCCAAGGCGAGCGCTTAGAACCCAGGTGTGTCTGCGCTTCGAGGCCGGGCCGGCTTTTCGCCACCGGCCGGAATCAACGCTTGAACCACGTTGGTGTTGAACCGGCAGTTAGCGGCCCTGGAGTTCTCTGCCAATTCGAGCAACCCCTTGAGCGCGGTCTCCCGCGAAGGCCGCTCGCCGACTTTGTTCCAGTAGTCCACGATTTTCCGGAAATTGTCCGGTCGAGTGATCGTGAGCGTGCAGGACGGAGACTCGACTTTCTTATGCGGCCACCAGGCCCAACCAATGTGGTTGCTCTCCACCAGGGCGACGCAATCCCGAAACCACTGATTGTTGTTTTCGCCGCTTTCTCCCAGCCAAAGCGGCAGGCGATACTTTTCCCGCAGGGCAATAAATCGCGAGATGGCTTCCCGGGTGTTGGGGTTCCAGTATTTGTGGAAGCTCATCACGAGGTTATTGTCCCACGGGGCGGGAAACCCGTTGTAATTATTGCCCCAGCCGTTTCCCTCGACGATGATTAAGTGGTTGGTGTCCACCTCGCGAATGGCGCTGGTCATAGCCTGGTAAAGGTTCCAGATTGGCTGGTTGGCGGAATCTTCCTTGCCGTTCTTGTCCTTGCCTTCGAAGGTCCAATTGGGCTCGTTCAACAAATCGTAGCCGCCGATTCCCGGTTCATTGGCGTAGCGCTCTGCCAGACGGCGCCACAGCGCGATGGCCTTCCTTCGATTGGCTTCGCTTTCCCAAAGCGACGGCTTAGCCGGATCATAATCAGAAATGTTCGCATCCTTGCCCTGACCGCCGGGAGCCGCGTGCAGGTCAAGAATCAAATACATCCCGTTGGCTTTGCACCAGGCCAGAAGATGATCGGTCAGCTCGAAGCCGTTGGTCAGCCACGTGTTTTGGCCCGGCACCGGTTCCTCCTCGATCGGCAGGGTGAACAAATTGTAGTGCATGGGAAGCCGAATGCTGTTGAAGCCTGACTTCGCCAGCAGGTCCACATCGGCCCGGGTTACATGATTCTGGAGCCATAGATGGTAAAACCGGTCGCAGTCCTCCTTGCCAACCAGGTCGCGGAGCCGCTCCTTGATGGAATGCTGCGTGCCTTCGTCGCGAATGCCGAGCATGTAACCTTCTTGCAGCATCCAGCCGCCAAGTCCCATGCCGCGCAGGATCAGTTCATTGCCGTGGCCATCCACGATGTTCGCCTCTTTGGCGCGCAGAAATCCGGTGGACTGAGCCTGAGTGGCGCCGGTGGCCAGCGCCAGAATCAGGATGGGGATAGCGAAATTTCTCATGGTGAGGAAGCGTGACACTTAGTTAAGCGTAGAATCGAGTGCCTGTAGGCATTTCGCAATCGAATATTCGCTTGGGTTAACCACCGGTTGCGCCCTTGCCAGGGAGCCACCCGAATGCTTTATTGCATTCATGACCTCCAAAGGAATGTGGCAGATATTTGGCGTTTGGGTTGCGGTATGCGTCGCTCAGTCGGCGCTTGCGGGCACGCTTTCGGGCGAGCAGAAACAATGCCTTGCCAAGGCACGCCGGTTCGAGCGGCATGGGTGGATTTACCTGCACGTGGAAGGGGAGGCCAAGGACCGGGGTTTTCAGCATGGATACCTCCTGGCACCGGAAATTACCGAAGGCCTGCGAGTGACGCGGACCTGCTGGGAGTACGCCACGGCGATGACCTGGCCCTGGGTAGTCGAACGGGCCGGACAGATGTTCACGCCTCACATCGATACGGAGAACCTGGCCGAGTTGGATGGGATCGTGAATGGGTTGGCCTCCGCGGGGCTCGCAACGACGCGCGACGAGTTGATCGCCTACAATGGCATCATTGAGCTGACCAGTTATTGGTGGCCAACTGAGTTGAAGAAAATCAAGGATGGGCCGGGCCCGGCCGTCCGAGATTCCTGCAGCTCGTTCATCGCGACTGGCAGGATGACGCAGGACGGCAACGTGGTGCTCGGCCATAACACGATGATGGACTACAACGACGTATTTCCCAATGTCATCGAGGACATCGTCCCGGCCCGGGGCCACCGGATCCTCTGGCAAACCGAGCCTGGCTGGATTCATAGCGGCACGGATTTCTTCATCACCGACGCCGGCCTGGTCGGCTCGGAAACGACGATCGGCGACTTCGAAGGCTTTGAGACGAACGCCGTGCCGGAGTTCGTGCGCATGCGCCGGGCGACTCAGGACGCTGGTTCGATTGATCAATGGTGTGAAGCGATGAAGCAAGGCAACAATGGCGGTTACGCCAATGCCTGGTTGCTCGGCGACATCAATACGCACGAGATCGCCCGGCTGGAGCTCGGGCTAAAGCAGGTCGCCCTGCAAAGAAAGCGCGACGGTTATTTTGTCGGGTCCAACGTTGCTGAAGACCTCAAACTGCTGCGCTTGGAAACGAATACGAAGGAAACCGACATTCGGACCTCAGGGGTAGCCCGGCGCGTTCGCTGGAAGCAGTTGATGAAGCAGAGTGTGGGACGAATCGATGTGGCGCTGGCGAAAGAGTTCGAAGCCGACCATCGGGATACCTATTTGGGCAAGACGGAAGCCGACGGACGGACCTTGTGTGGCCATTTCGAGCTGCAAGCTGAGCCGGCCGGAAACTGGCCGGGCGTGCCGTATGGCTGCTCCGGAACCGTCGATGCCAAGGTGGTTGATGCTTCGATGGCCAAAAGCATGAGTTTCGCCGCTCGCTGGGGCACGGCCTGCGGCCGGACGTTTGACGCCCATCAATATCTAACCGAGCATCCGCAATTTGACTGGATGGCGGGCATCCTCAAGGGTCGACCGGGTCAACCCTGGACCGTGTTTAAAGCCGGAGAGTGAGGCGGAGCCTCCTGTTCGAGTGGGTGAGCCAGCGCGTCTCAATCCCACCCGATCGGGCGGCCTTTGTTCTGCTCTTCCAGGCAGGGCATTTGATCAACCGCCGCCGCCGCCTGACGGGAGCCAAGGCCACCGGGCGAAGGACAACATCGACAACTCGACCGGAGCGGCCTATTGTTCGAAACCAGCCATGACAACGAGCTTCGTGAGAAACCAAAGATTTCTCCTGTTGTTGGGAACTTTATGTTCTTTCGGCGCAGTTCATTTCACTCCGGCGCAGTCATCATCGAGCCTTGGTGGCCAGTTGTATCTGGGCCTGACCATTACAGGTGCGGTTGGCACGGTGTATTCGATTGAATACGCGACCGAGGTGGGCCAGACAAATCCGAGCGATTGGCGGTGCCTGGGGTTTCTCCAACAGCCTGCCAGTCCTTATCTCTGGACCGACAAATCTGCGCCTGCCACGGGCCATCGTTTTTATCGGGCCGTGGCGTTTTCTGCTCCCACGAACATGGTGTTTGTCCCGGCCGGAGCGTTCCGGATGGGGAGCCCGACGAACGAACCGGGCCGCGCTCCTAAAGA
>JANXQE010000080.1 GCA_025356925.1 Limisphaerales bacterium
GTTTTGGCAGGGGCACGTCCGCTGGGTGATCTCAGTTTGCTAATGAGACTCCAGCGGGAGCTCTGGGCATCGCTCCGGACGGCGAGTGGCGATATCCTGAGCAATGGCGACCAACTCCTCTGGCGTCAGTTCGTCCTCGAAAATTGCGAAGTTCCCCCCTCTGGTCTTGGCGTAAAGCCGGCGATTCCCCACGTCGTACACTTCAATCTCGTTACGGAGCTTCTGATGTATCATCGTATGCATGTAGCCCGGCCCCGGGACCCTTCGCAAGTGGCAGTTGTCAAAACTTATCCACGGGTTACTCACTTCCGCTTGCGGCACAGGTACCATGAAGCCAGCAGTCCCACGGCAAAGGCAAATCCCGCCGTTGAATAAGGGTAACGGCGAACGGTCTTGTCGGCGGCGAGTGCGCCAGTCATTGCATACTCTCGAAGGCGTAGGCATTTGGCTTTGAGCTGTTCGAGTCGCGAAGTGATCCCCTGTTTCTCGAACTCACCCAGGCTTGCGGCCGCCGTTTGCGCAAACTCGTCGGCGCCCTGGACCACGAGCATCAAATCATCGACGAGCTTCTCGAGCGACGCTTCCTTGGAGATCAAATCTTTATAGTAAAGTTCCATATTTTCACCGCGCGCCACAGGACCCGCGCGCACCCAGACCGGTTTTGGTTCCAATCTAACTCTTAAACCACTGCGGCAGAAAAGCAACTGGTGTGCCGTCCAAAGGGTCGGCAGGCCGGATTGGATCGATTTGGGACGGAGGCTTCGCTAGTGCTTGGTTTCAGGGGCAACCATACCTGAGCCGCCGTGTGAGGGCACACGGCCAACAGGAGTTGTCGGCCGCGTGCCCTCCCGCGGCGCTATCGCGAATCCAAGCGGGTTTAGTTAGAGGCAGCCGCGGGAGTGGGAGCCTGGGTCCGGTCTCCGTTCGAGCCGGGAGTTGAGCAAATGAGCTGGAATTCGCTGCGCTGGATCCACCCCGTCGCATGACTGGTACGAACCAGCAGATAAGCTCCCCGCTCGCGCTCAAGGCGGGCCGGTTCCCCCGCTGGCAGACGGGTAATGAACTGGGCTTCAGTCGTGGGCGTCAGCCTTAAGGGCGCATCTTTGAACACGACAAAACCGAGCCGGGACCGAGTGCTTACACCGACATGAGCCGGGACGCTCAGCAAGAAGATCGCCAAGCCGAAGGCGGCGGCAGCCTGGTGCCAGGGGGCTTTGCGCCATCGCAGAATGCCGGGCACAAGGCTGATTCCCACCGACATCCACAAGCTGAGACCAGCCACCCATGCCCACCAGTTGGCCGGCAGCCAGCTAGACACCACTTCATACCAGGTTAGCTCAGGGGTTTCGAGCTGAGCTGTCCGGCGGCCAAAACGGAGATTCGCTCGAGCTGGATTATTGAACGGGTCGAGCCAAAGCGCTTGCTCCCACGCGAGAACGGCCGTTCCTGCGTGACCCAACTCCCACTCGGCATTCCCGAGGTCCTGCAGAGTGCCGCCGGCGGGCTGCAGCGCCGCAGCCTGGGCGAACGCGCCGGCGGCTCGGCTGTAATCACCCGCGGAATAGGCGTTCGTCGCGTAACGGAATAACGTCTCAGCGGGAGCAGCACCTGCCACGGTGGTGAACAGGAGACAGGTTGTGACTATGGCCAACGCGCGAGTGCGGAGCCTGGACTCCAGTCGATCCAACACGTTGTCGATCTCCGGCCGCAGAGCCAGCAGTTCATGTGTATCAACGGCGTCGGCGGCAAAGCGCGAGGCATCGGCGCGTGAGAACAGTCGGCGAACGGTTTCGCCCTCCCGGCCGGAACGTTCAGCCTCAGGTAGCATGGTAAGAACATCGGCTCCCACCAAGGCGCGTGGTTCGGCGGGATAGTGTGGCGCCACGGCCACTTTCATCGCGTTAACGGCGATGGCGGCAAAACTCGCGCCGTCTCGATCGGTGGCCGCACGCACCAGGGTCCGGCGTACCCGGCGCAGAGCCCGCACCGCGCGGCGGCGTAGAACCAGGTCGGGATGTTGTTCAAGGGACCGGCGTCGGCGGTCCCATAGCCAAAGCCCGAGGAGCGCGCTCGCGGGAACCAGGTGCAACAGTGGGAACCAAGCCTGTGTTTGCACGGGAACCAACCCTCCAGCCAGGCCCGGAACACTTGCCAAACCGCTCAGGACGGGCTCCTTTTCTGGTTCGACATCCGTGTTCTGCGCCTGGACCAGGGCTTGAAGGTCCGCGGCAGTTGCGGTTCCGGGCACGACGGTGATCGCAACCGACGGGATCGTCAGGTCCTCGTACGCGCCATGTTCGGGATTAAATACGCTGAAGGGCAGGGGCGGTGTGACGCGAGCGTGTTCGTCGAGCGGGATCAGCGAATAATCGAAGGTGACGAAACCCTGCGCCTGGACAATCTGAGGCACAGCATTCTTAGCCGTCGCAGGGAAGACCTGCCATTCCCGCACGGTGACCGGTGGCGGCGGCACCAACCGTGCTAGGTTGCCTTCGCCCCGGATCCGGACCTTGAGCTTAATGGGCTCGCCGACGGCCACGACAGTGGTCGATAATTCCGGAGGATCCACAGAAAAAGTCCCGACGGCACCGGTGAACCCGGGCAACTCCCTCCCGCGGGGCAACGGCCGAATCTCCAACGACACGGGATCTGAATCAACGAGAACGTATTGGGGCAACGCACCTGGCACGGCCCCGGTTCCGGGCATGATCACGCTGCCGATGACCCGGTTGCCGACCGCGTAGCCCTGGGCGGACACGGAAAGCTTGCCGGTGGCAATCGGGGTTAGCATCAACTCGTACACGAACGTGTTAACAGGTCTGCCACCGGGTCCGACCGGCATCGCCTCGATCCGGGCGTGAGCGGAGCCCTGGTCGGCGATAAATCCTGGCCCGTTAATCTGGACCTGTCCCAGGCTCTGAACCAGGCCGCCCGGCGAGCCGGGAAGCAAAACTCGAGCGTGAACCGTCTGGCCGACAAACAGTGAGTTGGTAGGCAGATCGATGAGCAGTTGCTGCGCAGGAAGAACTCCGGGTGGCAGGGTAGTGGCTACGTCAAGCCGGGCAGCTGGCACAGCGACTGATTTGCCGTCCACGGTCACTGTGAATTCAGGAATGGTGAACTGGCCCGCTTCCGAGGGGCGAACTCGGTAGTTAAAGGTGGTTCGTGGGACCAGGAGCGCGCCGACCATGGAAAGAATTTGACCGCGAGCACCGGGGCGACAGGCGAGTTGTTGCGGGGCCGGAACTTTGTCGGGCCACGCAATCGCCGTTTCCAGCGCGTTCAGCGTGACGCGGTAGGTGGATTGTTCCCCCGGCTTCACCGCCGGTGGGTCGAAGGCTGCGACTGGGACAACGGGTGAATTCACATCGATCTTCGGCTGAGCAAGCATCAACTGCATCAGGGGATCCTGGGTGGCGGAAGGGGAGGAGGGTTGGGCGAACGCGTAGAAGGGGGTCAAGCCGAGCCAGACCAAGGATAAAGGCCGAAGGCCGAAGGCTGAAATCCGAAGGGAGGCCGAAATCCGAAAACCGAATCTGGCGAGGCGGGCTGACAGAAACGGGCGGTTTCTTGCCTGCGAGGTTACGGATCGACCTCCTGGACCATTCGGGTTTCGGCTTTCGGGTTTCGGGTTTAAGCACGTCCTCATCTTGACTCCGGAGCTTACCACGTCCGCCCCGACCGCTCTTTTGGTTGGGCGGTGTTTTCCTGGCCCATCGGCAGGCGGTGTTCGCTGTCGAGTTTAAAGCCGTTGAGCAGCCATCCGGCTTCTTCTGGCGACAAGGACATCTGTTCGCCTTCCTTACCGGTTCCTTCTTTTTGACCCTGCTTCTGCCCCTCGGGCGTGTCTTCCTCCTCGTCCTCATCGCCGGCCGCGCCCGGAGGCATGTCCGGGGCGGGAATCCGGCCCTTAAGCTGTCGAAGCTTTTCTTTGAGTTCGTCGCCCTTATTACCCATCGCCGCCGCCAATTGTTCCAGTTCTCTTAAGCTATCGATCAATTTGGCGATGTAGCGATCCACCGTGTCGGCATTTTGTTGGGCGTCGGCATCCGCCGGATTCAACTCGACGGTGCTTTTGAAATCGCCCGAGGACCGCTGCCATTTCGAGAGCGCTGCGCCATGCGATTTGAGCGCGTTGCGCACGGCCTGGGTGGCGGCTTTCAAGTCCTTTCGCGCGCCGCGTCCATGCAGGTAGGAGGCGACCATTTTTTGAACCTCATTGCTGGCGAGGGCTTCATCCGCGTCGCGGATTGCATCGTCTGTGGTTTGTGCTGATGACCGGCCGCGGGCCGCTGCGGCTTTCGCGGCCGGCCCCTTTTTTAACTCCTCGAGCCCCAAGCCGAACCGGACGTGTCCGAGGTTATAGAGAGCCGGAGGCTGCAGCCGCATATCCTGGCCGGCCAGCGCGGTCTCCAGAGACGCCTCGGCTTCGCGGAGTTTCCCCCCTCTCAACTCGCGGGTTCCGACATTGAAAAATTCCCGCGGAGTGCTTGGCAACGCGGCTTCGGGGACTGCCCCGGGAGACGCGCCAACTCCGGCCCAGCACCCCACCGTCAGGCAGACGGCGATGCCTAAGAGCTGAAATCTATTCATTCGGTTCATAAACACGATCCGGGACTTGCGCCACCAAAACTCACAAGCTTTTACTATTGGCCGGCCGCCGGCGTGTGCCGATCAGCGATTCGATCACCAGCACCCCCAGCAGGATCGCCAAAGGAATATAGAATCGGTCCACGCCCAACTTGCGGGCTGGGCCTGAGACCGATTGGTTGCTGAGGTTTTCAACATCCAGCCGGACTTTGCCCAGGCCTTCGCCGATGGCCCCGAGTGGATAGTATGCCCCATGGGTCGCCAGCGCGATAGCGCGCAATGTCGGTTCATCCAACCGGCTGTGAACTACCTCGCCTTTGGTATCGCGGACCCATTCCGGTTTGCCTTGTGCGGTGAGGATCTGGATCTCTGCACCCGTGGGCGTGCCAACCCCAATCGTGAAAACGACTGCTCCCTTTTTCGCCAACTCCTCCGCCACGCGAACCCCTCCCTTCTCCAGGTCTTCGCCGTCGGTGATTAGAACCAACAGTTTTTGCCGCTCGCTTTTGTCCAGAGCGCGGAAACCTTCATCCAACGCGCGGCCGACATCAGTGCCGGGAACCGGAATGGTTTTGGCGTCAATGTCCCTCAAAGAATCCTGGAAAGCGCCGTAATCGAAAGTTAAAGGACACTGCAAAAAGGCTTGCCCGGCAAAGGCAACCAGACCGATGCGGCCGCGTCGCTGGCGCTGGATGAAATCCAGGACAGCCAGCTTGGCGCGCTGCAGCCGGCTGGGATTCACGTCCGTCGCCAGCATGCTGCGCGAACAGTCCAGCAAGAACACGATATCCTGGCCGAGGAGATAACTACTCTCGGCCTGCTCTCCCCATTGTGGCCGAGCCAGAGCCACTCCCATGCCCATCACCGCGAGCACGAGCAGGATATTCTTGAGCGAGCGCCGGACGGCACTATGCGAACGGGTCAGCTCATCGAGGAAGTCAGGGGCGGCAATTCGCGCGAGTTGCCGGTTGCGCCTCCAGGCGGAGTATCGCTGCAACAGGAGCAGCAACAGCGGCCCGACGAGCGCCAGCCATAGCCACCGCGGTTCCGCAAAATGTGGATGAGCAACATTCATTACGGCTGAAAAAAGGGACTCGTGGAACCCGTCCCGCCGGGCTCGGCCGTCGGCCTTCGGGTTTCGGATTTCATCTCAGGGCACCCTCCTGAGTCTGGTATTGGCCAACACCAACTCCAAGG
The DNA here is from genome assembly GCA_025356925.1 of Limisphaerales bacterium. Classification (GTDB taxonomy): domain Bacteria; phylum Verrucomicrobiota; class Verrucomicrobiia; order Limisphaerales; family UBA8199; genus JANXQE01. The sequence continues at coordinate 5,788 of JANXQE010000080.1, forward strand.
TGAACAGGCCGAGCGCGGCGAGCAAGGGCCATTGGAAGAGCGGCCGATACGTTGTAAACCGCCGGAGCTTAATCTCGGTTTTCTCGAGCTGATCAATTTCGTCGTAAATGCGCTGGAGTTCGTGCCGATTGGTGGCGCGGTAAAACTTGCCATGT
>JANXQE010000121.1 GCA_025356925.1 Limisphaerales bacterium
AGTTGGCGACCCGATCGAGAGCAACGCTAAAGGTTCGACGGTCGTAGTGACGCTGGCGGTGTTATTGCCCTGGGCGGAATCCGGGTTATCGCTGGCGACGGAGATCGTATCCGTGATGTTTCCGGTAACTTGTGGAGTCACCGAGACGATGAGCGTGGATGAGGATCCGGTTCCCAAATTGGTTGCGCTGCCGGTCAGCGTGTTGGCATTGGTCATGATCACCCACGGGCCGGTAATCGTCGCCGCCCGAAGTGTGACCGTTGCCGGGAGAATATTTGTTAGAGTGGCGTTAGATGCGGGGAAAGGCCCATTGTTGACGATGACGATCGTATAAACCAGGTTGCCCCCGATGGTCGCTGGGTTCGAGGAATTGGTGATCCAAACTGCGAGATCGCTGGGGTAATCGACCGTGAAGTTTCCCGTGCTCGTGTTGGTTCCGGCTGGGCCCAGCACCGTGAGCGGACCGGTGTGGACGCTGCTGGGGACCGTGGCGACAATTTGGGTGTTGTTGAGCGAAACGAGGGCCGCGTTCAGCCCGGCAAACTGAACTTTGCCGCCGAGGAAATTGACGCCGCTGATTGTTACGCTATTGCCTGGTAAACCGTGGGTCGGGGTGAAGTTCGTGATGACCGGCGCTGCGTAGAACAAGCCGCTGCTCTGGATAACTCCGGCGGGAGTGGTAACCGTGATGGGTCCCGTGATCACATTGTCAGGCACGGCTGCCTCAACCGCGGTGTTGTTCGAGATAGTAAAGGCTGAGGCGGGCGTGCCGTTGAAACCGACGGTGCTGGTCCCGGTAAGATTTTGGCCTATGATGGTGATTTTGCTGCCTGGGCCGCTGTTGGTGGGAGCGAACCCTGTGATCGCTCCGGGTAGAAAGAACAGGTTTGCGTTGGTATCGCTGCCGTCAGCGGTTGTGACACTAATCTGGCCCGACGTCGCGCCCACCGGTACTTGGGCGACCAGTTGGCTGAACGTCGGCCCGGTGGGCGCCAGGGCCTGCACGCCATTGAACCTAACCACAGGCGTGCCGGCGTTTAAGTTGGCGCCCGTGATGGTGATCGAACTCCCGACTGGCCCGAAAATCGGTGAAAAACCCAGAATGGACGGCTGGACGGTAAAGTTCGTCGCCGAGAAAGATGAACTTCCGGGCACCACCACGCGAATCAAGCCGGTGAGTGCCCCGGCAGGGACCAGAGCGCTCAGGTTCGCGTTAGTATCGACGGAAAAACTCGTCGAAGGCACTCCACCGAAGTACACGGCCGCCGAGCCCAGAAAATTGGTCCCCATGATCACAACGTTCGTGTTCGCTCTGCCGTAGGGGGGCGAAAACCCGGTGATCGCCGGCTTGCCAAAAAAGTTTGAGGTTGTGACCGTGCTGCCCAACGGAGTGTTGACGCCGATCGGACCCGAGGTCAGGCCGGATGGGGCCTGGACCTGGATCAGAGTATCCGAGTTCGCCACCAGGTTTACGCCGGGGCGGCCGTTGAACGTGACGTTCTTCGCACCCGTAAAATGCAACCCGACGATCTGAACCGTGGTCCCCGCGTCACCCGAATTCGGCGAAAAACCCGTGATGAACGGTCCCGGCCCAACTACGGTGAAGGCGGTCGGGTTGTTGCTGGTGCCGATGATCGTGGTAACTGTGAACGGCCCACTGGTCGCGCCCACCGGCACCCGAGTCGAGATCTGGGTGCCGTCAGCATTCGGTACAAACTCGTGGGCGAGGGTTCCATTGAAAAGCACGACCAGTGTGTTCGCGAAGTGCACGCCGGTGATGATGACCGAATCGTTAACGGCACCGTAGGGGGGGAAGAAACCTGAGATATAGGGCCCGGGCCCGATCGCGAGAAAATTGCTAGCCGTGAAAAATGGTTGGCCAGTACCTTGTTGAATGCTGATTGGCCCGGTCGTGATCCCGCTCGGCACGGTGAGGGTTATCTGGGTGTCGCTGTTGATGACCCCTTGCGTCACCACGACCCCGGGAGGGTTTCCAAACGCCACAGAAATGTTTCCTGACGAAAACCCGCTGCCAATCAGCACGACCTGATCGCCCGGGGCGCCGACGGTCGGATTGAAATCAGTAATGATTGGAGCCCCTATGGCTTGACCGACCGCCAGCAAGCCGCAAATCGTTAAATGCGCCAACGTTGCTTTCGAACTCATTTTGTATCTGGTTTGGCCTTCTTTTCCCGCAGAAAACCGCCGCCCGGGCTTTCACCTAGCATATTTCATAGCTGATTTGAGGTCATAAAGCAATGAGGATTGGTTGCAAGGGCTTCGCGATCGGCGTTCCGAAACTAACAAGAGGAGTGCCGAGGTTCCCAGGGCCCGCTAAAGTCGGCCGCCCCCTTGCTGAATTCCCGAACCAGCAGCCCAAATTCAAAGCCGGCCCGGGCACCGAGCCAATCCCTCCCTCTTTGCGCTCGCTGCGCTCTTTCGCGGCTACTTCTGCAATCGACTCTCGGGTTTCCGGCTTGGCCCGTCGTGGTTGCTCCGCTCTAGCTGGCTTTTCTCTTCCAAAGGAAATAAATGGGAACGCCGGTAAAGACGATTAGCAGACCCGGCCACGAGGTGTTGGTGCGATACAGCAGGAGCACAACCAGGATGGCGGTTGCTGCGACAATGTAGAGCGCGGGAACGATCGGGTAGCCCAAGGCCCGGTACGGGCGCTCGGCTTGAGGTTGCTTGCGGCGCAGGACGAACAGACCGGCGATCGTCAGCACGTAAAAAATCAGAACGGCGAAGATGACGTAATCGAGGAGGTCGCTATAAAGATTGCCGTACTGCCCAAGACCGCTCACCGGGTCGATTTGCGGCGCACCGGCGGCGTCGTGCAAGCGCGTTCGTGGCAGGACCAGCAGGCAGGTCCAAATGCCTTGCAGCACCAGGCCCATCGACGGGACGCTCCGCTGGTTGAGGTGACCGGTGGCTTGGAAGAACAGTCCATCGCGGGCCATGGCGTAGTAGACGCGGGCTCCGGATAGGATCAGTCCGTTGTTGCAGCCAAAAGTCGAGACCATGATGGCGATGGCCATGATAATGGGGCCCGCGCCATGGAATACGGTTTCGATCGCGGCGGTGGCCACCCGGTCATCGGGGGCGTGCTGGATTTGCCCGAGGGGCAGCATGCAGAGATACGCCAGGTTGGCCAGAAGGTATAAAGCGGTGACCAGTCCTGTGCCCACCGCCAGGGCCAGGGGCAAATTGCGCCGCGGATTTTTGACCTCGCCGGCGATGAAGGTGACGTTGTTCCAGGCGTCGGAAGAAAAGAGTGAGCCGACCTGGGCGACGCAAAACGCGACGAACATTCCAAAAGCACCGCCCGTGGCCAGCACGGTTGGAATAAAGGAGAGATAGGGCTGGATGGGCGAGACGTCGCGCGGAGTCCAGGGAGCAGAAAAGTTAGCCTTGAGGGCGTCTCCATTCCGGCCCAAGAGAAACCCGACCAGGATCAGCGCGAGCAGCGAAAGGGTCTTGGCGGAAGTAAACACATTCTGAATTATCTTCCCAATCCGCAGGCCGCGCGTGTTAACCACGGTGAGCAGGATAATAACGATTACCGCCACGAATTGTTGCGTGGAAAGGCTGAGTGCGTAATTGTTCGAGAGGTTGAGGGGTGGAATGATCCAGGAGGTGGGCGACACCCCGGGGACGAGCACGCCCAGGTATCGGGAAAAGGCCACGGCAACCGCGGCAATCGTTCCGGTTTGGATCACGAGAAATAATGTCCAGCCGTACAAAAATCCCCAGAGGGGGCTATAGGCTTCGCGGAGATAAACATATTGGCCCCCGGCACGGGGCATCATGGCGGCCAGTTCGCCATAGCTCAGTGCTGCCCCGATCGTCAGGGCGCCGGTCACAAGCCAAACCAACAGGAGCCAACCGGTCGAGCCCACCTGCCGGCCGATGTCTGCCGACACGATAAACACGCCGGAACCGATCATTGAGCCGGCCACGAGCATCGTTGAATCGACCAGACCGAGACCCTGGACAAACTTGGTTTCCGCAGGGTCGCTGTGTGTTTGGGAGGCGGGCATGGCGTCGGTTTAGGCCTGGGTCTTCGGCGGTTTCTCCGATTTCGTCCGCAATCGACTGTTGCGCGCCCCGTAGAGGAAGTAGATCAGCAGGCCGGCCGCCATCCAAAGGAAAAAGCGGATCCAGGTGACTTTGGGCAATTCAGACATCAGGTAAGCACAGGTGGCGATCGCCCCCAAGGGCACCCAGGGCACGAGCGGAGTGCGGAACGGCCGGTGGCGGTCAGGGTCAGTGCGTCGCAGAAGGATGATGCCGGCAGCCACTAGCACGAAGGCGAACAGGGTTCCGATATTGGTTAGCTCGACCAGTTCGTTGATGTTGGCCACCGAAGAGCAGACCGCGACCACGACGCCGGTGATGATCGTGGTGACATGCGGCGTGCGAAAGCGCGGGTGGACCTTGGCTGCCCACGCGGGCAGCAATCCATCGCGGCCCATCGAGAAGAAGATGCGCGGCTGACCGGCTTGGTAGGGGATGAGCGCCGAAGTAGTGGCGATGACCGCGCCGAGCGCGATGATGCTGGCCGTCCAATTCATGCCCAGAGCCGAGAACACCGACGCCAGAGGTTCCGCGTTGTCGAGTGTGTTCCATTTGGCCATACCGGTGAGAACGATGGCCACGGCGACATACAGGACGGTGCAGATGA
>JANXQE010000123.1 GCA_025356925.1 Limisphaerales bacterium
CAGCGGTTCGTTGCGGAACTCTTTTTCCGCTGATGGCTGGGCTGGAGGCGGTGACTCGCTCAGGATTTCGAGCGGGCTTTTGAGGAGCTCTTCGCGACCGGCGCCCTTGGCAAATTTGCTGGCCAAAAATCCTTCGTTGGAGGTGTTCTCCAATAGCCGGCGAACAAGGTAAGCCATGCCGGGCAGGAGCTCGCCCACAGGGCAGTACTCGCGGAGTCTGCAACCGAGTTGCAGCACGGCTGATTTGATCGAGTCCGCCATTCCATAAAGCATCTGGAACTCGAAGTTACGTTGGTCGATCCCGAGTCGCTCGGCGTGGGCTAACACGTTGGCGATGCTGCGAGCGTTATGGGTGGCGAATGCCGCGTCCACAACCTCGTGGTTCTCCAGCAGGAACCCTGAAAGTTTTTCGAAATTTGCATCCGTCTCGGCTTTTTGAGAAAAGACCGGAACCGGCCAATTGCGCTGGCGTGCCATAACGGTCTCGTAGTCCCAATACGCTCCTTTGACTAACCGGACCGTAACCCGGCGATGTCGCGTGCGCGCCCAATCGACGAGGCCACGTAGATCGGCCTCACATTCCCTTAAGTAAGCCTGGAGAGCCAAGCCGCAAGCGGGAGCCGCGGCGAACTCTGGCTCCCCGAAGATGGTCTCGAATAGGTTGAGGGTGAGATTTTTGACGGCGAAACTCTCCATGTCCAAATTGACGAAAGCGTTGAGCTCTTTCGCTCGGCGCAGGATCGGCCTCAAGCGATCGGAGATCTTGTGCACGGCGGTCGCGGGGTCGGTTGGATGGATCTGGGAATAAAGCGCAGAGAGTTTGACGGAGATATTTAGTGCCGGCAACGTGCCGCGGGGAGTTTCGTTGCTTTGGCACGGGTGGTTCCACTTGGGGACGTCACGCCCAAGGAGTTCGAGCAGGTCGAGATAGCGTTGAGCATATTGATCCGCCTCGACCTCGCTCACGACACCTTCGCCCAGCACATCCGCGGTGAAAGCAATGTCCTGCTTATGGAGCTTGAGCAGGATCTCGAGGATCTCCTTCGGATCGTTGCCCAGCATGAACTGACGGGCCATGCCGGTGACGTGCGTCTTGATACCGGCTCCGAACAGCCATGAGGCTCCCCCGGCAGCTATGACCCCGAGGCGTAGAGCTGGCGAGAGCCTTGCCTGATCCGACCCGAGATACTCATTCAGATGCCTCGTGATTTCGGTCGACGACGTGAGCGTGGGCAGCACATCCACAAACCGGAACAGTTGCGTCTTGAACTGTTCGTCGCGCATCGCCCAATCCATGAGCGCGCCATAATACCCCTTCTTGCTAAAGAGCGCGGGGGCATCGGCAGCCTCGACGAGTGACAGGATTTTGGCTCCCCAATTGTGGATAGAGCGTTCATGATTCGTGTTTGTATGAGAAACGGGATTGTCCATGGTCGCAACCAGCCCTGAGTGCGAGGCTCTCACAATGGAAACTAACTCGCTTTGTGGGTTCGAGCAAGCTCGTGGGCGGGACGGTGGTTCTGTCGTGCTTTCGCTCGGAAGGCCCAAGGGTGCGTGACCTCGCCTCGGGCGGCAAAAATCGCGCCCCCTGAGGGAGCTGCATTGTTTCGGATAGTTCACCGCCGCCCACAGTTGGGCCGGACTGAGGAACGGCGCGTCGTCGGCGGTGGGGACGCAGGCCTGAAAGGCCGCTGTCCCTCAGCCCAGCCCAGTGGGCTGGGAAAACGTTGGGCATGATCATTATGCGGCCTGAAGGGCCGCGACTCCTAAGTGACGCAGTTGGGCGTGCCTGAACACGCGGGCAGAATGGAGTAGCGAACGTCCCTCTCCTCGGTCCTTCTCCCACCTCTTCGTGGGGGGAAAAAGGGGGTCCAAATCGGGACCCATAAAATTGGCGCGCCCCGCGAATTCCCCATGGTGCCGATGCATCAAAAATCTGCACTACGCGGCAATGGCTTGCGTTCTTTTCGGGGTTAGTAACTTACCGAGGCGGTCGAGGTGCCGATCGTGGGGGGCAACTCCACCCAGTCGTCATGGAAATTGGTCCAAGGTCTTCCGTTGAGGGTGACTGAGAGAATGGGTTTCTCATCGGGTGTGCGGAAGCGCACTCGGATTTGGTTCGGGAGATTGCGTCGCGGCGGCTCGAGTTGGGCGGTGATTTGGTGTTCGCCACCAGTGTAAAGAATGCTCATCGGACCGAAATAGGTGCGGGCATTCTGCAGTCCACATTTTTGGCCTGGCTTTAACCATTCGCGTGGAACTGCCTGACCAAGCAATAATTGGCCATTCTCTTCACGAACAAATATTTGGCGCAACCAGCCGCAGGCATTGGATTCGTCGGAGCTCTTAAAATGGTCGCCGCGCCAGTCGCCCATCTTGGGCAAGGCGTGCTCGGTGTTCATGTGGACATCGGGAAAATGGCTAACCGCGATGGCATTGAACATGGCTCGCAGAGCGTTTTTGATATTGTCGCGGGCGAGATAGGGTTCGACGTCCAACAGGAGGCAAGCCTGCATCGACATCCCGCCGCGGCCAAACCAGTATTTATCGAAATCGTCCAACAGGTAGCCGTACTGGTTGGAGAGAAACAGGTTGTCCTCATAATCCTTAATGATCCACTCCGCCTGGAGAGAGCGCGGATCGAGCGCGCCGGTAATGAGCAAGTGCAGGGGGCCCTCGAGCGTTTCGCAGATCCAGCCAAAGCTTCGGCCGCGGCGCTGAACATAGGAGGGGATGTGGGGGACGGCGGTCCCATCCCGCAGCCGGACGACGGGTGAACGTTCGGAAGCCATCTGGAAGTTAGCCAGGAGGTTGGTGTGGTAGGTGTCCGCTTCCTGGCGCACTCGCCTGGCCTCGGGATGCTGGATTTGCTCGAGAGCCCAGGCCGCGGAATCCAGGCCGCGCCAAGTGTAGCAACTGGTGGAAAGCCAGGTCCACCAATCGCCAATGTCTTCGAGGCTGCCGGCCGGCAGAAGGCCGCGGGCCAGGTCATTATGGCTCGAGGTGCGTTTGGTCTCGCGAATGATCCAATCGGCGCCGGCGAGGATGCCCGGGGCGGCCGAACGCAGCCAGGTTCCATCACGAGTGAAACGATAATGCTCGGCGAGCATCCAAAGGATCCAGCCGTGGTGCTGGTTGTAGCCGCCGGATTCGTATCCGCCCGCCCCATACAAGACGCCTTCCTTAGTGGAGAAATCGCCGGGCAACCCCACCGTGCCCTGGTAGTGAAGCCAGGCATCGAGACATGCTTGTGCCTCTTGATGATATCCGCGCCGGTCCAAGTCTACGACCATCATGCAGGACTCGTTGCCGTACGCGCCGTAAGAAAAGGATCCGACCCTGGCAAAGCGCCGGTTGCTGTTCGGCTCGAGCTCACAATTGATCAGTAAATGGCTCGCATCGGCGCGGAAAAAATCATTCAGGACTGGCTCAGGGGTGATGAGTTGAGTGCCCTCATCCATTCGCCGCTTCCAATAACCCGCCATCGCGTTTCGTTCTTCAGCGAAATCCAGCCGGACCAAGGCGTCTTGTTCCGATTTTTCCGTGAGCACAACGTACGGGAGCTTAACGACGACTGTTTTGGACTCGCCGGGCGCGAGTTTCCAGCCCCAGACGAGGGTCTCGTGACCGAGAACCGGTGGCTGGTCGGCCAGCACTTCGCCGCGCACGTTGTCTCCGAGCCAGACCAGTCCCCTTTCATCGATGCGGAGCTGGCGCGGAGTTTCGCCTGAGGAGTAACTCAGCGGGAGAGCAGCGTCACGGGCTGTCGCCGCTGTGTTCGTGAACACGATACGAGCCAGGAACACAACGAGGGTATCCGCAGGAGGCACGGGACCATCAGGCTTGGACCCGTTGAGGTCCGCAACGAAAGCCGTCTGAGTTGTCCTCAGCCCATTCGTTTCCCACGTAGTTTCACAGATGGGGAGGGTGCTGTCCTGAAGATTTCGTGCGGTCGGCTGGGGGTACGGTCCGAAACCAATCCGCACCGGCGCTGCCTCGAGCCTAAAGCGCGGAGTATCCCGGCCAGGACGAGCTTCGAGGAAATTATCGTTCAATCGAAAGCGAACTGTGCCGTCGGATTGGAGCAAAAATCGCTGCCGGCCCCCGTCCAGACCCAGTGGGAAATAAATGCGGGATTTTTTTGCGGGCATTCCGGCCCAGGCCGCGCTCCACGTCTGCTCCGGCAGTTCGCGGACGCGGTCGTAAAGGCCCTCAGCCTGGAGCGCCCTTTGGCCCGCAGCTACGGCCGTATAGTCTCGTCGGTCGCCTTCCGGCAAAATCGCGACCCCGAAATTCGGCAGGAAGAGCGCCCCTTGCTTTAGGTCATCGGGAGCGAAGGTGAACTTATCCTTGCCGTTTTGGACTGTAACCAGCGTTCGATCAAAGGTATTGGGATCCGCGTTGACTGTGCACGCGGCCCGGAGCTGGGTTTGAAGGCCGTTAGCGTTGTGGACCTCGACAGACCCGTTGAATGCGGTGACGACAGGATTTGAACTCGGTTGATTGCTCCACGTGAGCGTTACGTTGCGATTTTCCATGGTTGAATCGGTGAATCCTTGGACCCGCTCAATCTTCGGCAACGGAGTATCCGAGACGAGTCGGACTTTCAGGGTGTAACGGAAATCGGCCGGGTAGTCTTTAAGTTTGGGAAATTCCTTCGCGTTGACCGGATGAAAAGTGAAGGTGATGGCCGAGCCATCAGCTTTGGCGTCGGTATCGGCGACGCGCCACCCGCCCCGATACCAGTTGCCAAGTTCCATCCAGCCCACGTCTCCACCCCCGGGGGCCCGGTCCTTCGGCAGATGCTGCTCCGGCCAACGGCTACCCCAATATTCCAGATGAACGCGGCCGGCCGCCGGGGCGTCGCCCGCAAAGGTGACCGTGACCTGATGAAGCTCCCGAGGGTCTTCCCATACGAGTCCGGTTCCATCCGGAAGCGGAGCAGCGAACGGCGCCGCATCGAAGGAAGCCGCGATTGCGTGAATCCTAAGGACGCAAGAAAGGAGAAGTGCCAATGCGAATGGGGAGACCGGGTACGTCGTAGCGCAGATTCGCAATCTGCTGTATCGCCGATCTGTGATCGGCCGAGTGTGGAAAATCTTCAACGTGCTTAGAGCAATTCGACGCACGCAGAATAGAATTCTGCGATGCTGCCGGCTGATAGTCTGCGCTAAGTGGTAACGTGATTTGCTCATGAGCGGCCTCCCTGCAGCCCACGGCTACCATCTTCCGGCCGCTCCGCGACCCGGTTCCTGGGTAGTTTCCGGTTCTTTTTGGACCTGCTCACGGACCATGAACCTCGGCGTAGCGGCGCCTCGGCAGAGCGCCGCAGAACGCGGTTTCGAGGATTGGCGGCGCTCTGCCGAGGCGGCGCCAGAGGACGACAGTTCATGGGTAGAGTGCGCAGGTCGGTTTGTAGGAACCTTGGAGCGGGGGCCATTTCCATTTGCTTGGGAATCCTTCAGAGTTTGATGGTGAACTGATTGGACTGGCCGCGTTGCAACTCGACTTCGCTGACCGCCTTTCGGTTGTTCGAAGCTTCTGCCGTGATGCGGTAGCGCCCGTAAAATCCTCGAAACACCGATCGTCCCTCGCGGTCTGTGTGGTTCTCGGTTTTGGTCCACCACTGCCCCTTGATCAACTTGGCGAGGTGCTCGTACACGGGCTTGGGGGACATGTCCTCCCGCACCAACCCGGCGGGTGCGCCCTGCCAGGCGTGATAATCGGAAAAATCCCACCAGGTCAATGCCTCCACGGCGGGATGAGCAAAGAGCAGGGTATAGAAATTGACGGCGTGTTCAGCCTGGCTCACCTCTCCCTCTGGTGTCGTGCCACCCCAGACATCTTTGTGCTGGTCTCGGGCACCGCTGGGAATGGTGGTCTCGGTAAAATGAATCGGCAGCGCTAGCCTCGCGTAGGTCTGGCAAAGCGCATGGACTTTGTGCAGCGGCCAGACCCCTTCGTGCATGTGGGTTTGAATACCGACCGCGTCCATGAGGAACCTGCCCGCATCACGTTGGCGCGAGAGGATTTGGAAATATGACGGATCGGTGCGGTAATCGTTGACCAGCAAGGTTGCGCTGGCGTTGGTGGTGCGGGCGATTTTCAGCGGCTCGGCGACGTAGGGTAGCGGTCCCAACGCGGCACCCCAGGCGGCCATTTTGGTTTTGTTCATTCCATCCGGCAGGTGAGTCGCTTCGTTCACCACGTCCCAAATATCGATGCGGCTCCGGTAGCGGGCGACGATTTCCTTGACCCGGTCATGCACCAAACGGGCGATTTCGGCGGGGTCATCCGGCAGCCAGCGCGGCGACCCGGCAGGATGATCCCATACCAGGGGGTGGCCTTTGCAGGCGATTCCCTGGGCGTTTGTCCAATCGAGGACCTGGTCGGTGTACTCGTAGTTCGGCTTTCCACGCTGAGGTTCATAGCTCGCCCAGTAAAAACCGAGGGTGCAGTAATTAAAGAGCGCGGCAAAGCGTCGGCGATACTCCTGTTCCGCGTCCGGATCGGCGCACCGCGCCAGGAGGAACAGGTTGCCGCCAAAGCGGAACTCGTGGCGCAATTGCTCCACTGTGACCTTCACCTGGGTCAGGGGGGCCGCTTCTGTACGCTGGACCTGGATGATGGCGTCTCCCTTGCGATGGCGTTCGATGCTGGCCCGGGCGCCGTCTAGAATCTCGGAGTCGGTGGGCGGTGCTTTTTCATCCTCCGCGCACCAGGCGGGAGCTGCGAGAAGAATCGCGGTCGAGGTAGCGCCTGTGCGAAGAAACTCGCGTCGAGTCACGGGAGGGAGCAAACAGGGTTTTAAATTTTTGGCGAGTCAAAAGTAATACCTTCGCAGGTTCGCTCGGTTGCCAGGAACGCGCGAAGCGTCATGGAGTGCGGCGGTTCCGCGCCGCTTTTGAGCCGGGTAACCGTTGTGCGATAAACCATAGTCCAGGAGGGAAGTTAGCCCGTTCCCCTAAGAAAAGCGCCGCAGCGGCAGGCGCACTCCAAAACCTTCGGAGGTTCGCCCGCCAGCCGGGAACGCGCGAAGCGTCGTGGAGTGCGGCGGCTCTGCGCCGCTTTTGAGCGAGGCCCACGTTGAACGACAAACCACAGTCCAGGAGGAAACCTGGCTCGTTCCCCTAAAAAGCGCCGCAGGGGCGGGCGCACTCCAAAAC
>JANXQE010000178.1 GCA_025356925.1 Limisphaerales bacterium
GTCGCCATCGATGTCGATTAGCGCGAGGGAATGAGGCTGCGAAAAAGCGACTCCGTAAGCGTTTGGAGTGGCGTCTTTATTCAAAATCACGTGTTCACGAAATGTAATCCGGCCTTCCTCTCGCACCTGCTCGTACCAGGATAATCCATACCCATGCGCGTTAATCGAGGTAATGACGTCATTCAGGCCATCCCCGTTGACGTCATAGACCAGCATCTGCGCGGCCGCATCAGCGAAGTGAAAAGGATGCTTCGTCCACACGGGATCATTGGCCCGCGAAACCGGCTGCTCCCACCACCCATCTTTCTCGACAATGTCGATGCGGCCGTCGCCATTGATGTCTCCACAACCGATGCCATGCGTGAACCGCTGGTAATCTCCTTTCGGGCTAATCGGATGGAATACCCACGGCGCAGCCGGATTCTTCCAGTCCGCTTCGGCATAGCCGATAAAACCCTTGGAACAACAGAGAATTTCAGGTTTTCCGTCCCCGGTCACATCCAGCAGGCCCGGTGATTCGTTATCCAGCACGTCCAGAATCACGTGGCGCTTCCAGAGCCCCTCAGCGCCTTTGGGGTTTTCGTACCACGCGCATTCGGCTCCGGGAAAGCCGTAGACGATCACATCCGTCCAGCCATCCTGGTTAAAATCGTAGGCGTAGGTCAGGAAACACTCCGAGTAGGCGTTGTTGACCCCCAGCGCACCCTCGAACCCGGGCACAACTTCTTCCGTGCCGTCCGCTTTCTTGCGGTTAAAAGTCGCCGTGGCAGCCCAGATCTCGTGCCGTTTGCTAAAATCGGGTCCTTCATACCAAAACGGGCCGGACACAATGTCCGGTTTGCCGTCTTTGTTAAAATCACCGATATCCGCGCCCTCAGCCCAGAATTGGTCCGTGGCCTGCACTTTTTTAAAAGTGTGCAACAGGTCTTTGGCGCGACCCAGCGCGGGGGTGAGACTTAGGATGATCGTCAGCAGAAGGACTCTTGACATGACCGTATGCTTGCCATCCTGGTCCCCGAGCGTCAAGCAGGATGAGGCGATCCGCCTCATCCTTGCGCAAGGTACACCTCCACGCTACCGCACTGCTGGACCCCGTGTGGCTGGCGGGGGCAAGCCGTCCCTGCCCCGTTTTCGCCCACATTACTCCGCCGGTTGCGGATTTCCTTATGGGTGCACGCGGTAGAACTTTGCGCCGGCACCGGGGGTCACGGTGTAGGTTGGCGCGGCTGCTCCGGCAACGGCACTCCAGGGGCCGTTGGCTGTGTCGGCCTGGAACAGGGTTCCCGCCTGCCAAACGACTACTGCGTTTTTACCCGAGGTGGTTACCGCCAAGGAAACGGGACCGTAGGCATCCAGGGCCGCTCCAGAGTGGGAACCGGAATAATAAATTTCGTAAACCTCCAACGGCGCCAGCGCTCGGCGCCAGACTCCCAGGTCATCGAGGTCAGCCGAACCGGGTTCAGGATAAACTCCCGTCGGATCCTGACCGATGCTAATTGTGTTGGTAGAATCAAACGTTCCAACGCTCGCGATCGAGCTCGAATTCACTTGCACACCGTCGAGGTAAGTTAGCGCGACGGCCGCATCGCGGTCGAACGTGACGGCGAAGTGATGCCAAATGCCAGTGTTGATGGAACCGTCGGGGCCATTGACATCGACGTTGTTCGTGGTGGTTCCAATGATTTCCTCCACGTCCCATTGCCAGCCGCCTAGCTTATAGGATGGACAAAAAGTGAAGCCTTGGTTATTAGCCGAATTAACGGCACTTCCGAAGAACGGCAGGTCACCGTTGACGTAACCGACCGGGAGCCGCAACCAGAAGGCGACTGAAAAGCTGGTGGTGGCGCCGAAGAGGAGGTCATTGGGCCGTCCTAAGGTGACGTAGTTAGCGTTGGTAACAACGCCGTTCGTATCGGTTGAGGTGCTGTAATGCAGCGCTTGGCCAATTTGTCCCGCGACAAATGTTGGCGAGCCTTTGGGAGTCCCACTATTACCCCGGCCTGACGCATCGGAGTAATCCCCGTCGAATTTAAGGTGCAGAACCAAGGCGTTGGTCGCATTGGCAAAGGTCACCGGCGGAAGCACCGTCAGCGTCACCGCGGTGCTGCCGTTCGTGCCCGCCGGGTTGGTCGCTACGAGTTGGTAGGTCCCGATGTCAGAGAATGCGGCTTTACCGAGGGATAGTGAAGCGTTGGTGGCGTTAGGAACAGCAGCCCCATTTTTAAACCACTGATTCGTGATCGGGATGCTGCCTGCGACCTGAGCCGAGAAGCTGGCGGCATCGCCGAGTAGAACCGTCAAAGGTTGGGGCTGGGTCAGGAAAACCGGTTTGGTATTATTCCCATACAGCGCTTGGATATAGTGGTTCTGAATTTGCTGGGCGGTCAGCGCATGCGTATACACTGCTACTTCGTCGAGGGTCCCTTTCCACGCGGCGATTGAGCCGCCTTGTGCGGCAGTTGGCCAGTTCGTTCCCACCATGCCGATGAGAAAATCAAATTTCCCGTTGCGCACGAAGTCGTTAAATGGCCCGCCCCCTGCCGGCTGGCCGTTCAGATAATCGTTCTGGCCGTCCGCGGCGCTAAAGGTCGAGGCAAGGTGCGCCCAACGACCAGGGGTGATATTTCCCAGGGTAGAGTATTCATAAATGTACTGGTTGGCTGTGCCGACATCCGCTTCCCAGGTTCCATTGGCGTTGGCCTGGAAAAAGATGCCTTTAAAAGCCGAAGTGTCATAGGTGGAGATCACAGCGCGGGGCATTGAGTTGTCTGTCAACAGGGCCCAAACCTCGATGGTGAACTCGCTCGAGTTCAGGGCGCTCGAGTAGGGCACGTCCGCGAAGCTCTGGGACCCATCAAAACTGGCAGCGGTGTCGGGCGCGCCGTTGGCAACCACCCCGGCAGCGCCCAGGGTGATCCCTCCCCCGACATACGTTCCATCATGACGCCCCATGGCATCCACCATGTTCGTGGAGCCAGCCGGTTCGTCCAGACGCCACCAGGCCTCGGGCGCATCCGCCACAATCGCAGATTCATAGGAATTGATGGCCGGGAGAATAACGAAAATTATAACCGGTCCGGCGGATGCGGAGCCCAGGGAGTTGGTGACCGTTACGCGGTACGCTCCGGCGTCGGCTCCCGTGACGCTGCTAACGAGATATGCCGAGGTGGTCGCGCCCGGGAGATTGGTGCCAGCGTGTTGCCATTGATATTGTAGCTGGCCGCCGCTCGCCACAACCTTCAGGTCCAGTTTGCCACTCGGATAAAGTGTGCGCCCGGTTGGGCCCTGACTG
>JANXQE010000181.1 GCA_025356925.1 Limisphaerales bacterium
GCACGGCGGGAACGAACCCGTTTGCCAGCGCAACGGACCCGCTCGCGGATTTGGTGAAGGTTATGCTGGACAACAAGGCACCGCAACTCCAGCGCCAATTGCTGATCGGCACCTATGAACTGGCGGCGGGTTTGAAATTGAGCCAGTTTATCCAGGCGCAATTGGGCGACTTGACCGGCGCTCGGTTCGCGATGGGTAAATTGCAGCACGCGATGGGTTTTGACATTTTCCCTGACCAGGGACGCCCGAACCATACGACCAGCACGGCCGCCAACTATGTGGCTAACGGCGTGAACGCGATCGGAACCGGCACGGTTGCGGCTCCGGTGGTGATCAAAACGGGCACGGGCGCATGGGCTGATGGCGACATCGTGACGATCAATGGCACGACCTATGCCGTCGATGGAACCAACAGCACCAATATCGCCTTGGTTTTCAAAAACCAAACATTGGTGGCCGTGACGGCTGACGCTGACGCCGTGACGAAGAAAGCGAGCCACTCGGTCAACCTGGCAGTTCAGCCTGGCGCACTCGGCTTGGCCATGCGCTACCTGGAACAGGATCTTGAAAAGGCGGGCGCTGGCAAGGCCTTCCCCATTGTGGACCCGAACACGGGAGCCCTGATGATGCTGCACGACCTGGGCGGCTATCACGCCGAACAGTACGAAATCACGGCGCTTTACGGTGCCAAGATCATCCTGCCGCAGCTCGCGGCTCGGTTGATGGGCAGCACGACATCCTAAACTTATTGGACCGAATACCGGCCCCGGCGCAGTTAGCCGGGGCTGGGTTATTGAAAGAAGTTCTAGAGAAGTTCTAATGAGTGAAAGAAAACTTTAGGAGTGCTGTATAATGGCCGAACTTAAACCGATTGGATTGAAAAATCCGAAGACCGGAAAATCTGTGCGCTTGCATCATGCCGATGCCGTGCGCGACCGTAGGCAATGGGAGGACGCGGGCTACACCGAAGAGGTTGCGCCTGAGGACTTTTCGACGCTCAACGCGCCGAAGGAACCCGAAAAGCAACCCGAGCCGCCCAAAGCGCCCAAAGGCAAATAAACGATTACTGCGACGGGTGCCGCTCGACGCAGCGCTTCACTTTTGAAGCGCGGCCCGACGGTACCCGCTGCGCGCTGTGCCCGAAATGCAAACGGCCCAAGGAACAATTGAATAGCACTCTCGACGGCACAAAAGGCGAGCTGTTACGAAATCGCCCAAATAATTTTCAACGGGAACGCCCAAGCGACTCTGCATGATGGCTTTTATCAGTCGATCTCCGTGGATGTATCCGTGCTGCAAGCTCGCCTGGAAACGTGCCTAACCGCGCTAAATGCGGCCGCTGAAGCCAAAGTTGCCGCTTTAGTCCTACAGTGGGACAGTTTGAACCTTAACATCGTGACGCAGGACCACGGCGCGGTGGGCGATATTAGTGGATTGAGCTTTGACCCGGACCGGCAGTTGGAACGGATTAAAGAACGTTTTTTAGTTTACGTTCCGGTGATGGAGATCTGGCGCTACGAAGCCAGGCGGGACGAAGCATTGCAGGGTAAATCGTCGATGATTCCGTGGGCATAGGTGACTGAATGACTGTACGGGCTCAAATCCAAACGCAAGCCGCCGCGGCAGCTAAAGCCGCGCTGGACATGCAGGGCGCGACGGGCGCTTACAACGACCCTGGGCAGTCACCCGTGACCATTTCCATTAACCCGCAGAGCATGCGGCAGAAGGCGGACAACGAAGATGCGCTTTTCGATGAAATCACAGAGCGGGAATTTTTTATCCCGTTGCAGACTGGCTTTCCGCAGACGGGCGGGCCTTTTATCGGCGCGCTGATGACCTTCGGCGGGAAATCCTGGTACGCCATTAGCTGGAACATTGACAGCGTGAAGGCTGGATACAAAGGGACTTTTCAAAGCTACCTCGTGACTCGAATGGGTGTTAAATGAGCAGCCTGATTGTGCGGCGTCAAGCGTTGCAGGCCGCCGCGGCTGGGGTTTCAAGTGGTGGAATCGGACCGCTGGTACTGACGGCGCCAAGAATTGTACTTGGTTATAAGGCAAGTTTTAGCGTGGATTTTTACTCGACCCTGCAAAGCGCAGGCCCTTTTTTGTGGATCGGGCGCGGCAAGGCTCGCCCCAGCCGGTTGAATGGCCGGCCTGGAGTGGTGGATTACCGGGATTACAAAATTCCATTTCGGGTGTGGATCGGGCTTTCGCGGGATAATGACGAAGATTTTACAAAGGCTGAAAATTTGATGGAAGCGCTTGCGCTGGCTTGGCAACAAAGCCGCACTGACTTGGGAGTTGATTTTCAGGACGAACCGCTCGATGTGGATGGAGATCCCGCGGTTCAGGCATACTCGGGAACTGTGGATGTGATAGCGGAAGTGTAACGTGGGGAGAGACGGCTCTCAACCCAGCCTTATTAGCTGCGGCTCCGTTGGTTCGACTCCAACCCCCACCACCATACGAGAGGAAGACCAATAAGCGATACACCGTCAAAAAATGGACGCCGCGTTTCTACGGCTACCCATACGTCGCAGGTGATGGGCAGCACGATCGGCGGAGCTGTCAGTGAGGAAGTGGGTTGGGTGAGTTCTCGCGCTGGTACGCGCAAGAGCCCCACAAAATGTGCGGATAGCTACGATTGCCGAGCTTCGGTTGTGTTCCAGGATTTGATTACGCCCGGAACACTCGAAGTTAAAGGCAGCCTGGTTTTCACTCTGGAAGAGATGGTTTCCGGGGTAACGGGCACGGTTACAATTGCGAACATGCGGCGAGGTGCCGCTAGTATCGACATGAGCACTCGACCGCATAACCAGCGCATTGATTTTGAGTATGATGCCGCAGATACGGAAAGCTGTCAGCCTATCACGGTTGCCATGTGATCGCGGCTTGAATTGGATTTTTTTGCGAGGAACTGCAATGGCCAAAGAAAAAGAAGCCAAGGCCACCGAGCCCAAATGGAAGTTGGGCGACGTGAGGTGCGCCAACGGTGAAACCGCGCAATTGCTGGAAATCGGGGAATTCTCGCCGCACGCCAGCGCGTTTCCGCTGATTGGCCGGGTCAAGCGCCATAATACGATGTGGGATGCGAGCGGCAAGAACTGCAATAATCCCTCGCATGACTTAATTGCCTGATTCACCAACAGCACGCAAAGGAGCATATGGATACCGAAGCCGAACCGAACGCAGGACCGCCCTACCCCGCTCAAGCCAGCGCGCCACCTGAACACGATTGGGATTGCGCCTGGTACCGAGCGGATGTGCCTG
>JANXQE010000186.1 GCA_025356925.1 Limisphaerales bacterium
CGCGCTCGCTCGTTCAGAACCGGTGCTACAACCGCGTATTTCGAAATGATCATCGCTTCCAACTCGTCATCTCGCCTCATCCACACACCGATACATATCTCCATTTAAGTTGGCAATATAATTGTGGTGCGTGTCCTTAGAGCTGGCTGTACCGGAAAAAAATATCGGGGGAGGTCACAGCAGCAGGCCCAAATATGCGAAATGAGTTTGTCATTGTGACCACGCTGGTGGGCGCCCAGGCGCTCAGCAGGTTCGTTGTCGATTGAATCTGGTAGGTCTTGCCGGGCGCTCCATAGAGGATCACCTCGTACTGCGAGCCCGGCAAAAAGACCATGTCGAGCGTCGGCGGATCAGCAACAAACTCAGTGATGCGGAAGGCCGTGTTTGGCGGCGGCGCGGAAGCAAACGCCTGGAATGCGTTGGTCAGCGGCACACGGGCTGCGAAGGTAAAAGGACTATCGGGAACCAGAGTGTTCTGCGCCTCGACCAAATAGCTGTTCCAGGGTTGGCCGTAAAGCGTGAGGCTGGAGGACGCGATGAGAGTGGGCGGGAGCACTGGGTTACCGGGAGGGATGTTGATGGTCACGTTGGCGAGCAGGAATGCCTGGGTATTCAGCAGCATCGTGCCGCCGTTCTGCGCGGTCAACTGTCCGAGGCCGTTCACCAGAACCATGCCCGACAGGCTGCTCAAATCAAGCACACTTCCGGCCCCATCCGAAAGAAAGGTCTGATAGCCGTTTTGGATGCCTGTCACATTGCTCAAGAGAACCTGGCCGCCATTTAACGCCTTGACGTTCAAAAATCCACAGACCGTGTTGCCCGTCACATGGGTCAGTCCCGGCAGGCTTAACACACTGCCCACTCCGTTGGCCTGCCAGGTAATATCCTCACAAACGCCGGGTGGCTGGTAAGTCACCACTCCAGGCAAGGACATCACCGCCCCGCCGCTCACGGACAATCCCGCCCCGGTTATGTTTACGAGTTGGGCCGTGGAAATCGTCCCGCCCGCTGCCAGGTTAAAATTCACTCCGTTGCCATCGGCGAGTTTCGGCACCAGCACGCTGCCCCCGCCACTAGCCTCCAGATTCAGTGTTCCCGCATTGCCGGCCAGGGAAGAGAGGTTGACGAGGCTGTTGCTCCCGTCCGCCTGCACTGAAAGGTCACCCCCTAAGTTCGTCACCACGTTGTCCAAGAAGACTTGCCCGCCATCCTGAGCCTTGACGGTCAAATATCCACAGACTGTGTTGCCCGTCACATTGGTCAGTCCCGGCAAACTTAAGAGACTGCCCACTCCGCTGGCCTGCCAAGTAACACCCTGGCAGACAACCGGTGCCTGGTAACTCACCACGCCCGGCAACGACATTACCCCCCCGCCGCTCACGGACAAACTCGACCCGGAAATGTTCGTCAGTTGTGCTGTGGAAATGGCTCCGCCCGCCGCCAGGTTAAAATTCACCCCGTTGCCATCAGCCAGTTTCGGGGCCAGCACGCTGCCGCCGCCACTGGCCTCCAGATTCAGCGCTCCAGCATTTTCGGTCAGCGAAGACAAGTTGACCAGACTGTTGCTTCCGTCGGCCTGTACAGAAAGGGAACCGCCCAGGTCCATCACCACGTTGCTGAGCAGGATCTGGCCGCCATTCGATGCCCGAACGGTCAGATATGCGCAGACGGTGTTGCCGGTCACATTAGTCAGTCCCGGAAGGCTTACCACGCTGCCCGCTCCGTCGGCCTGCCAGGCGACATTCTCACAGACACTTGGTGCCCGATAAGTTACCAACCCAGGCAAGGACAGCACCGCCCCGCCGCTCGCAGAAAGATTCGCTCCATCACCACTCGTCGGTCCGCTGCTTGCGAAAGTGGTGCCAGCACCCGTCACGGCGAGAGTACTTCCGTTGGTCATCCCCAGCGCGCCCTGCACCTGAGAAGATCCGGCTACGACCGTGAAGGTACCACCGGAAATGGTGAGGGCCTTGGTGCATTGGATGCTCCGGACCGTGGCGTTATTGGTGACCGTGACCTCGGTGCCCGTTCCGCTCATGATGAGGACGTCGTTCGCCGGACCGGGGACCTGGCGCCCAACCCAGTTGTTGGGGTCGAACCACGAGGAGGAGGAGCCGGCACCGCTCCAGGCGATGGTTTGTCCAAAACCCGTCAATCCGCGAGCGACAACCAAGATCGCGATTAACACAAAACGCTGTTCCTTCATATCTTTGCTTGGAACCAACCCAGCTTGTACATGACGATTCCATGCCAAAGCCAAGTCGGCGGGACCTGATGGCAGAACGTCTCAGAACGTCTTAGAAAGTCAACCGTTCAAACCTGGCGTTGAAAAAATGGACGACCCATTTATTCGTTTTGTCTCCGCGTTCATTCGGTTCCCGAAGCCCCCCCAACCCGGGGTTTTCTTTTCCGGCCGGGCCATTACCATGGTGGTGTGAAACTGACCCGCAGGCCCTTTCCGGCACCATCAAGATTTCGCCGCCACTGGACTCTTTCTCCGGGGGTGGCATTCCTGAACCACGGTTCTTTCGGAGCGTGCCCCGCGGCGATCTTAAAGCTGCAAGCGAGGCTTCGATGCCAAATGGAGGCCGAGCCGGTTCAATTCCTGTGGCGCTTGTATGAAGAGCGGTTGGATGCCGCGCGAGCGATTGTCGCGCGGCTCGTGGGGGCGCGTCCACGCGACCTGGTGTTTGTCACGAATGCCACCACCGGCATCAACGCGGTGTTGGGTTCTCTAAAGCTCAAACCGGGCGATGAACTGCTCGCCACGGACCACGATTATAACGCGTGCCACAATGCGCTGGTCGACACGGCGCGTCGAATGCGGGTCCGGCTGCGGGTCGCCCGAGTCCCCTTCCCCGCGCGCAATGCCGACGAGATCCTTGAGGGTATTCTGGCCTCGGTCACTCGCCGCACACGCGTGGCCCTGATCGATCACGTCACCAGCAGCACGGCCCTGGTTTTTCCGGTAGCAAGGATCGTCCGTGAGTTAGAACGACGCGGGGTGGATACCGTGGTGGACGGAGCGCATGCGCCGGGGATGGTTCCGCTCAATCTCTCAACCCTTGCCCCGGCGTACTATGCCGCGAACCTGCACAAATGGGTGTGCGCACCGAAAGGAACGGCGTTTCTTTGGGTGCGCGAGGACAAACAACGCGAGCTGCAGCCCGCTGTCATCAGCCATGGCAACAATACGCCTCGTCCTGGCTATTCGCCCTTCCAGGACCGGTTCGATTGGGCCGGCACCTTTGACCCTTCGGCCTGGTTTTGTGCAGGTGAGGCAATTCGTTGGATGGAAAAGCTGCGGGCCGGTGGCTGGCGTGGTGTGCGAGAAGCCAATCATCACCTTGCCGTCCGCGCGCGAAGACTACTCTGCGAAGAATTGGACCTTGAGCCGCCGTGCCCCGAGACGCTGCTCGGCTCGATGGCGACGCTCCCCTTGCCGGACCGGTTTCAAGGCCAGCCAAAAGCAGGCAAGATCGATCCGGAACAATCGCGTCTCTACGACGAGTTCGGCATCGAGGTCCCCTTTTTCCGCATTGGACAGCCGCAGCGGCGCTATTTCAGGATTTCAGCCCACCTCTATAACTCAATCGCGGAGTACAAATACCTAGCGCAGGCTCTTGAATCAGTCGAACTCCAGCCATGACACCCTACCGGCAAGCGAGCGTTTGGCTTGGACAAGTCCTGGGGATTTCGGGCCACTCGAAATCCGGGGTGACTTCGACAACTCCGCCGGCCTCGAGCAGCCTGGTTTCGCCTCTGGCCCAGACCTCATCGTTTAGGAGTAACTGAAATTCGACTCGCTCGCCCGAGGGCTCCGCCGACCAACCCCAGGTTCGTGGAGCAACGCACGCCAATGGCTGGCCTTTGTCCCATCGTAGCCCCGCGCCTCGACCGCGAATGAACACCGCGTTGTTCGACCCCAAGTCCACTTCAACCGCAAGAACTGTCGACCTCGCGATCGCAGGCGCCCGCTCCCCCCAGCACTGTCCCGCGGGTTCGGGCGGACATCCCCCCCGGTTCGGACCATACCCCACCTCCCGGCTTGAACCTATCGCTTTGTGAAAACCAATTCTCATAACCTGAGATTACCTCTCCCACCCTATGGTCGGGTTTGGGTCCGAGCAACCTCAGGAGGGTGACGATCGGGTTACGAATACGAGACAAACAAAAGGCGTGAGAAGGTCCTGGCGCTAGGTCAGCTTCCACGGACTGCGCATCGGACGTGACAACATCGCGTTGGCTTGCTCGTCACCCTCGAACCGCTCCGCCTCGGGATCCCATTTCAGCTTGCGTCCCACTTTGATGGCGATGTTGGCCAAATGGCATACCGTGGAGACGCGGTGACCGATGTCCACGGGGAAATAAGGATCCTTGCGGCTCTTCATGCACTTAAGGAAATCATCATGTTCGCCTTCCAGGTTGGTGTAGAGATGAATCTCCTCAGGGCCGATCACGGAATTGAGTACCTTGTCTGAACTGGCTTCGACCTTGCCGCGCCAGCCGCGGTTGCCCACCCATCCGTCGGTTCCGATGAATTTGATGCTTGGATTTCCCGGTGTGCAGGTCATCACCACGCCGTTCTTGTAGCGATACGTCACATTATAATCCTTTACGGTGTTATAGAGTCCGCCATCCCAGAACGTGCCGGTTCCCTCGACTTCGATCGGTCCGGTTCGTTCAGTGTCATTCGCCCATTGCGCAGTATCAAACAGGTGCGCGCCCCAATCGCAAATGATCCCGCCGGAGTAATCCCAGACCCATCTGAAATTAAAGTGCACCCGATCCTTGGTATAGGGCGCGTAGGGAGCCGGACCGAGCCACATTTCCCAGTCAAGATCAGGTGGCACCGGCTGCGGTGTCGGATCGCCCGCAACGTCGGGCTGCTTGGGCAGAATCACCTCGATCCTCTGCAGCTTTCCAATCCGTCCGTTTCGCACCAACTCGGCCATCCGGTGGTACATGGGCAGCGAACGATCTTCGGTGCTGGTCTGGAACACGCGTTGATATTTGCGCATGGTTTCGATCAGGATCTTTCCTTCGGCGATCGTCAGTGTGGGTTTTTCGCATTGGACATCTTTCCCGGCGCGCGCCGCCATCACGCTGATGAACGTATGCCAATGGTCCGGTGTGGA
Organism: Limisphaerales bacterium; assembly: GCA_025356925.1. Classification (GTDB taxonomy): domain Bacteria; phylum Verrucomicrobiota; class Verrucomicrobiia; order Limisphaerales; family UBA8199; genus JANXQE01. Next base: position 5,139 of record JANXQE010000186.1, read on the forward strand.
GATCATCACGGCATCTATGTCCTTGCGGGCTATTACCTCGCGGAAATCTTTGGTGATGGCACAGGCTTCGTTGTCGTACTCCGCATCCACCATCGCCTTGGCGCGCCGCATGCGGTAGCCGTCCACGTCGCAGACCACCACCACTCTGGCGGCTTTGAGCTGCAAATATCGCTGGAGATTCCAGGTCGTGCCATGATCGCCGGTGCCAATAAACCCAATCGTGATTCGCTTACTCGGCGCTTCGGCACCCAGGACTGAGGCCGGTACGATCCAAGGCAACGCCAGGCCCGCTGCTCCGGTCTTAAGGAACTGTCGTCTCGTGAGTCTTTTCATGATTTTCCTCGGTTTAAGTCGGCTTGATGGCTTATCCTGCTCCGCCAGGAGAGGTTTTGTCACGCGGGAATTTACCGGCCAGAAAACTGGCATCCAAAGTGCAGCTTAACCCGGCACGGTTGTAAGTTAGCGTGGAGTATTATGAAACGTGTTCTCTTTGTCGGTGAAGACCAGCCGCTTTGGCAGGAGGTTCGTAACCAACCCCCCGGCTTTTCGAGCCAATGGACAGCCGAATTCGCCCAGACAGGCCCGGAGGCCCTGGCCTGGGCCGAGCAGGGTGACTTCGATGCCGTAGTAGCGGATGTCCAATTATTTGACATGAGCGGCGTCGATTTGCTGGACGAGATCATGCGACGCCAGCCAAAAGCGTTGCGCATCGTCGTGTCCGACCATGGCGATCTTGAAAACACGGTTAAGTGCATCGGCAAGGCGCACCATCACCTGCTGAAGCCCTGCGACGTTTCCATGCTCGTGAACGCGTTGGGTGCCGGGTTCACGCTGGATTCATGGCTGCCCAGCCGACGCGTTCAGGAGCTCATCGGCAAGCTGCGCTGGGTCCCCAGCCCGCCAAATCTCTATTTCCGAATTGCCATGGAAGTGGAATCTCCGACGGCTTCCGTCGAGACCATCGGCCAAATCATCGCTCAGGATCCTTCAGTCACGGCCAAGGTGCTGCAATTGGCCAACTCCGCTGTCTTTGGGCTTCAGTTGCAGGTCAATGAGCCGGCGGAAGCTGTGGCGTATCTCGGCTTGCAGGCCACCAAAACGCTGGTCCTGCTGGCGCACACCTTTTCTGAGTTTGATCATTTGCCTCGCGGCGGTTTTTCGGTGGACGAACTCTGGTTCCATTCGGTGCGGGTGGGTCAGTTCGCCCGGCAAATTTCTTTGCTGGAGCAACAGGCTCCGGATCTGGGCGAGCAAGCCTACGCGGCAGGATTGCTCCATGATCTGGGCAAGATCCTCCTCGCCGCCAACTTGCCTGTACCATTTGGCCAGGCCCTGGCGCTGGCCCGTCAGGCCCAAATCAATCTGCATCTGGCGGAAACTCAAACTTTTGGGGGCAATCACGCGGAGGTCGGTGCGTGTCTGCTGGGAATCTGGGGCCTGCCCGCGCCGATTGTCGAGGCGGTCGCATTGCATCATAATCCCTCCGCTGCTTCCCAGAAATCTTTTGGAGCGCTCACCGCGGTGCACGCCGCAGATGTTTTCGCCCACGAAATGGCTCCGGACCACGCGACGCTTCAGCCCCTTGAACTCGACCAGTCATACCTCCAACAACTGGGTTTGGTCGAAAGAGCAGAGCTGTGGCGGCGCCATTGTCAGGACCTCGACGTCCAGGCGACGTATTGAGCGGCCATGCGGCCACCCTACGCGCCGCGGTGAAGTAAGGAAAACGGGTGCGCCCTCTGAGCCATCCATCGTTCAAAATCTGGCGCTAGCTCCTGCTGCCGGCCTGTGGCAACCTGAAGAGGATGAAGCTTGGGCGGCCGCGGACGAAATCTTTGGTGCTGTTTCTGGCGGCCTGCCTGCTCATACCTTTAATGCTGCGCTGGTTTGAACACAGTCAGGTATACCATCCGGACCGTATCCTGCGCGCGACCGGGAGCGAGTTGGGCCGGCCGTTCGAGGACGTGTCCTTTCGCGCGAGTGATGGCGTCGAGCTGAACGGGTGGCTGTTTCGAGCAGACCCGAACTCGGCGCGCTCCTCTCTGGTCGTGCTCCTGTGCCACGGCAATGGCGGGAACATCAGTGATCGGCTCGGGATGGCTCAAGCTCTCCTGACGACCGGTGTGAGCGTGTTTCTGTTCGATTACCGCGGTTATGGGCGCAGCCAGGGCCGCCCAAGTGAGGAGGGAACTTACCGGGACGGAGAAGCAGCTTACGGCTGGCTTGAGCGGAAGGGGTTCTTCGGCAAAAATATCCTGCTGTTTGGTGAATCCCTGGGAGGCGGAGTGGCCGCCGACCTGGCGACTCACCTGATCACCGGCGGGTTAATCCTTCAAAGCACCTTTACCTGCATCGCTGACCTTGGCGCCGATCTGTTTCCCTGGCTCCCAGTACGCTGGCTGGCCCGGATTAAGTACGACACTCTGAGCAAACTTCCCCGGGTCAAAACCCCGGTCCTGGTGATGCATAGCCGCGCGGACAGCTTGATCCGGTTTCAACACAGTCAGCGAAACTTCGCTGCCGCCAATGAACCAAAACTGTTCTGCGAACTCGTTGGAGATCACAACGACCCGCTCACGAACCGGACCCAGTTCATTGCTGATATTGAAAAATTCCTAAACCTGATCGCCGCCACTCCGACCAAATCCGCCACCGCCCGCGAATAGTTCTGCTCCTCGGGAGGGCCGAGTTCCACGAGGCCCTGATGTTTATGCGGCTTTTGCGCATTTTTGTGGCTATTAATGCCCTTTTTTTAGCGTTACTATTCCACGAACTCCAGCACGCCAAACCGTTCCGGAGTATGAAAGGTTCCGGTGAGCGTGGGACAAAGCGCCAGAAAAGCTTTGTTGGCTCGATCGCAGCGATACAGATTTAAACGCCACTGCGTCCCCGCTATAGGCTGAGCCTTGCCCAGTGACTCAAGCGGCACGCGCATTTCGCAAGTCCAGACTCGCCGCTTCTTGTTCACTTTCACCATCGATTGGAATCTGCTGTTCCAAGCGAAATCTTTCTCCGGCAAGTTAGTGATCATCAGGTCCAGCCGCTCATTAGTCGGCGCGACCTCGAACTCGGCATACCGCCGAGGGTTCTCTGCGTCACTCCCGATGAAAGCTTCCACGACATCCCGGTCCCAGAGGCTTACGCCCTCTTTTGCGGAGCCGAAACGCTTGCCACTGGACTGCGGCGGTTCGAACAACGTTAACTCAGTGAAGGGGCACTCGTAGCTGAGGTACAGGTATTGCCCGGACCAGAGTGCCCGGACAGAGGTCGCCATTTCCGGACGCACGGTTCCATCCGCGGACGTCTGCTCCAGCATCGCCGGCCGCGCGGTTTGCCAGACAAGGCTGCCCAGGCAGCCGTCGAGCTCGAAATCCTGGCTGACCCGGCGGGCTTGCAGGACGGGCCGGGGCAGCGAACGAGCCAGGAGTTTTCGGGCGTTGTCGAAGTACACTTTGCGCAACACTGAATCGGGCAAGCCGATCGAGCTGATCGGCCAGTCGCCCTGGATTGGTGTCATGTGCGGCCAGTTGCGGTCATGCGTTTCCAGCCAGCGCCATTCCTTGGAAAAGAAAACCTCCGCGTCGGCGTCGCTGGGCGGCGGCTCGTTACCGCTGGATCCCAGGATAAGCCGGTCGAGAACCTGAAAATCCGTCGCGAACAAAATTCGATCCTGATGCTTGAGGAAAAGTCGCCGAACCTTTTCGGGATCATGCCGGCCGATTTCGGGGATTCGCGCTGCCAGATCCGCCAGCATGTTGGGGTATCGGCTGAGGGACTGGTCGACCCAATCGAGTTCCTCGGCGTTGTTGGCAAAGTGGACACAGACGAATGTCGTTTTGGGATGACGTGCGATTACTCGGTTCAGTGCCGCCAGCAGGTCTTTCCAAGGCGGGAACTGCGCCGGATCACCAAACCACCAGCTCCGGTGGTCCTTCAATTCCTTCCACCGCTCATTCTTCTCGTCGTAGGGCAGCCAGAACGCTTTCGGATCGGCGACGTGAATGGACACGGGCAGGTTCAGTTCTCCGCATCGCTCCCAGACGGGATCAAGTTTCGGGTCATCGATCTTGAGCAATTGCCCCTTGCCATCGTGGAGATACAGGCCCAGGCGTTTCCATTCCTTGAAACCGGCCGCGCCCAGTCGATAGCCTTCTTCGATTTGTTTCACCGCGCGAGCGGAAAAATCAGGCTGATCCCACTCGGCATAATCCAGGTTCACATACTGGAGGAACCGGCCGGGGAACAAGGTGTCGGCAAGTCTCCTGGTCTGCTCGAACTCGGAAGGTGCCCCGTTTGGGCCCGGTGTGACTGTGCCCGCAGTAAGGTTCACTCCAATCCCGACGCCGGCGGCATCCATGATTTTAACAGCGCGCGCGAGCCGTTGGGTTGTGCCGTCGATGTGCTGGTGGAGATCAATGATGAGATGCTGCGAGCGCCAGAGGTCGGCCGCGCTTGCCGTTATTGCTTCCGCAGCAACTCCGATTCTCGAACCTGCGCAACTGAGCAAGAGCGCGATGAAGATGACTTGTCGCATAGTACCTGGGCTTGCAGGGCTACGCTAGTAAGCGAGCCGGGCGTGAGCAATACAAACCTTTGCAACGCAGGGCAACGCCGCCACAAAATCCGAAACCCGAAGGCCGAAGCCCATGAGGCAATTGCAGAACTAGCCGCGAAAGAACACAAAAAGCCCAAAGCCCAAGGAATTGGGCTGTTTCCTTGTGTTCTCTGCGCTCTTTCGTGGCAATTCCAAGGTTTTGCAATCGGCTCCCGAAACCCGAATGACGGCTACCGCCCGATTCGGATTTCGGCCTTAGATCAGGCGTCCCAGCCGGAACGATTATGACGACGTACCAGCCGTTCGGCCTTGGCCAAATTCGTGGAGCGCATATTCGGGCCGTCCCAATCCATCCGCACGCCTTCACCCATGCGCTCGGCGATGCAGCCCAGCAGGATAATTTCGGTCAGGTAAGCCGCGATATCGAAATTTGAAAAGGCGGGTGTGCCTTTTTTCATCATCCGGAACCATTCCTGCATGTGGCCCGGCGAGCGTGGGATCGACTGCGGCACGGCCTTGCATGCCTCATGACTTTCGCCCGGTTTGAATTCATCCTGGCCTTTCATCGCGACAAAAAACCGAGCGCCATAATCATCCGGAGAAAAGAGCTTTCCTTTCTCGCCAATGATCAAGGCTCCGCTTTCGGGCAGATTGCCCATCGTGGCGACGATTTCTTTCGTGGACTCCGCTCCTGGCCGCAGCGGCTTAAGCGCGTCCTCAGGATTCCCATCGTACCACCAGAACTTGAGCGGCGGCAGGCCCTCGCGCTCCGGAAACTCGAAACGGATCCGGGCAGTTTTCGCATAGGTTTCCGGATAGGAACGGGACGCCAGTTCGCACTCAACGACGTTGGGGTATCCAAGCTTGAGGGCACGGAACGGCATATTGACGGTGTGACAGGCCATATCGCCCATCGCTCCGGTTCCAAAATCATGCCAACCCCGCCATTTGAATGTGTGGTATGTATCCTTTTTGTAGGGCCTCTTGGGTGCCGGGCCCAGCCAGCAATCCCAGTTCAAGGTTGCCGGCACGGGATCCTGGCCTGGTGGCCGATCCAGACCCTGCGGCCAAATCGGTCGATTGGTCCACACGTGCAACTCCAACGGGTTGCCGATGACGCCTGCCTGAATGACTTCAACAGCCCGTCGAAGACCGTTCTCCGCGCTGCCCTGGTTGCCCATCTGGGTGGCCAGTTTGTTTTCCTTGGCCAGTCGCCGCAAGGTCCGAGCTTCGTAGACGGTTTGGGTTAACGGCTTTTGGCAGAAGCAATGTTTGCCCAGCTTCATCGCCCGAGTGGCCGCTTGCCCGTGATTATGATCGGGCGTCGAAACCGTCACGGCATCGATCTCCTTGCCGATTTGGTCGAAGAGCTTCCGATAATCCTGAAAGCGCTTGGCTTGCGGGAACTGCTGGCCCTTCTTATCGAGCGTGGTCAGGTCCACATCGCAGAGTGCCACGATGTTGGCGCCGCAGCTCGCCGCGTCATTGCTGTCGCTATCGCCTTTGCCCCCTGCGCCGATGCACGCCACATTGATGCGCTCATTTGCCCCAAGAACCCGGCCCACGAAAGGAAAACTAAATGCCGCGGCCCCGGTGGCCGCTGAGGTGCGTTTGATGAAATCGCGTCGGGATAGTGTGTTCATGTTTGAGTTTAACTCTTATTCTGACGAACCGGGCTGGCATGTTGTTCACTTCGCCGCTCGGAAAAGGAGCGCGGCTAATATTGAAACGCACTAAGGCTGGTGCGTCAAGCATCCTTCAAGGAAAACAAATGCCAGTGGTTGGTTGGATGAATGCGCGCGAGCGCCGCCTGAGGGCACGCGGGCTCTAACTCCCGTAGGCCGCGTGCCCGCACGCCTCGGCTAAGGTATTGGTTATCTCTGCAGCCAGGGATTATTAGTAATCCACAATGTACAGTTCGACTTTCAGATCGACCGCTCGCGTTTCAAGCGAGGCGCAGTGAATGACCAGCGGCTCTCCGAATTTTAGATCCTGGTTTTCGATCTCGGCGACGGCCCAGGAAAGTCCGCTCCAGATCGCCTTATCGTAATTGAGGTGAACCGGAATCGGACGTCCTTCCTGTTCCGCCCGGATCACCAATATTTGGTTGAGCGGCGTGCCGATTGGAGGAGCGCCTCGGGAACTTCGCACAGGTTTGTCGTCAGCGGCCTGTCGCAACACGATCCGAAGATCGGAGCTGCGTGGCGCCACTATTGTGCTGGCGACAGCGTTCGTGCCGCCATGGTGGAATTCGGCGGCGAGCGGACGGATGCTCTTTGGGATGACGACGTCGTCCTGGAGGCCAAGATCGTAATGGGCTTTGGCGTATTCCCCATAACCCACTACCACTAATTGTTCCGGCCCAAGCTTGAGTTCGTTCTGATGCGGAAGGCCTTCGCCTGGCCGCGCCAAATGAGGTATGAACCCGGCGTCGCGGAATTGAATGCGGCCCGGTTGAAGTGCCGGCTGCAGCCGATGAACTCGAGGTAAAGTCACCACACGTGGTGCCTGGGTGGGGTTAACCACGGTGTAAAGCGACCCGTTCGCCGTCACCGAGCAGAATCCATAAGGTTCCTCACGGCCAGGCAAACCGCCAAACGGATAAGTCCGGCCGAACGATTGGAGGGACAAGAAGAGCCGCTGGACCTTGGCGAACCACTTGGCCTTGGTATCGTCGATGAGCTCGAGGTTGCCGTAATAGACATTCATCCAACCTCCACGCGCATGCTCGAGCAGCAGCATGCTTTTCCACGCGGCGGTGCGCCGGGCATAACACGTGCCCGCGACGCCGAACATGCAGCCGGTGTTATCGATCCGCTCGAGCGGGACTCCGTTCGCTTCGTAATACCGCACCATGTGGTCCGTGTAGAAGTCCATCGAGCGCCAGAAGTTCATCGCCGGAACGTCCGACAGCCGCGGGTCGCCACAATAGAGAGAATCGAACGCTTCGAGCCAGCGCAGGTTCACAGTCTGGCGAATCGGGGTTGCTGTTCCTTCGGTGTCACCGCCGAATCCGTTAAACGCGGCCAGCAGCACCTCCGGGTTTTTCTTTTTGAATTCAGAAAGCGCCTGACGGAACGCATCGCAGTTTCGACGGAAAACCTCCTCCTTCGTATAGCGCCGCGCCGCGTCGGGCGTGGCGATCGTAAAGTTGGCGAAATCAAACTTGAACAGGCGAACGCCGCGATCGTACCAGAACTGCATCGTGTCAATAAACTGGGGTAGAAAACCGCCGTCGAAAAAACACATCGCCGAGCCCGTCACATCCATCGACGATTGCCATTCGGGGAGAACATTCAGTCGGAACGGAACGTTGCAGGCAACCCACAAGCCCGGCTTGATTTGGTTGTCGCGGCACGCCTTGAGCCATCGATCCGGCCCGTTCGGCCAATTCGGTTGCCGGAACTCACGATAGCCGCCGTTGGTCGCGTACCAAAAGGCATCCATCAGATAATAATCGATCCGGATCCCGGCACGCCGGAGCCGGACTATTTGATCCAGCTCTTTCATCGCCAGTGCCTCAGTTAGCTCGATATTGTCCGAGAGTTCGTCATACGCCGACCAGTTGTTATAAACCGCTACGGGCTGGTTCAGGGCCACCGTACCGCGGACCGGGACCGAATCCGAATCAGCGTCCTGTCCCGGAGCGGCCGAGCACAAGAACCGGGCTCCGGTCAGCGAGAGGCAAAGGATCGCGAGTGTAAGGGAACCGGTGGGACCAAGACACCGGGAGGTAGCGGCTGGCATAGGTCCGAGCAGCATATTTCAAGCAACTCGTCCGAGGACAGAAGATTCAACGCGTAGGCAATTTCAATGCCTGGGGACTTGGAGAATGGATTCTTCTCATCCCCGGGGTCGGGTTTTGGGTGGGTGGCGACATTATGTAGGTAGCAACGAGTCAGTTTAGCGCCGGCTTTGGTGCCTGAAGTGGAACGCCCGCCTTGAAGGTGGGATTTGGCCGGTCTGACTGGGCAAAAACGCTTGCAAATTTCCGGGGGAGAGGGCCGAGGTGACGGCGGGCTTACATCCAAACTGATCCCGCGCGATCTCAGGGATCGCCGGATAGCTGCACTCATGGCGAGGAACGGATGGTGCTGCCCAATTATCCTGGCCAATCCCGTCTTATGCTCCGAGAACAGCGTAAAATGAGACGTTTAACTGCGACCGTCGGCGTGTTCAGCGGTGCAGCACGGTGTCGCACCCGTCCCGCTGATGCCACTCGGTTTTCGGGCCTTGATCTCGAGGCTAGTGATGTAGTCACCGGGTTTTGTGCCGGGCGGGAGCTGAACGATAATTTTTTGATAGAGCGGATCCTTCCAGTCCACGATGCCATCCACATAGGCGGATTTCGGATTCAAAACGAGGTCGGTCAATCCGACCTCCCGGGCCATGCGCTCCGTTCCCGAAACCAGGACAGCACCCGCCACACAGCCGATCAGGGCTTCCACCATTTCCATAATGGGCGGCGGCAGAGGTTTCAACAACGCCAGGTCGGAGACCGCGACCCGGCCGGCAGGTTTGAGCACGCGCGCAATTTCCCGCCAAACCTGCGCCTTATCGGGCGACAGGTTGATCACGCAATTCGAAATCACGACGTCGACGCTGTGGTCAGCCAGGGGCAGATGCTCGATTTCTCCCAGGCGGAACTCCACATTATCCAGCCCGGAGCGTTCCCGGTAGGCGGCGATGTTCTTGCGCGCCTTGGCCAGCATTTCCGGTGTCATGTCCACCCCGATCGCTCGCCCCGTGGCGCCGACGTTCCGCGTGGCGATAAACACATCGAAGCCCCCGCCGCTGCCGAGGTCCAAGACGAGCTCGCCGGGCTTTAACGAAGCCAGAGCGTTGGGATTGCCGCACGACAAGCCCATGTTGGACCCCTCCGGCAGCGCCGCGAGTTCCTCGGCGCAGTAGCCGACATAGCGGGCCAGTTGCTCGGAGTCCGCCGGATTTGAACCGCAGCAGCTCACGCCGGAACAGCAGGTCCCGTCCCGTTCAGCTATCTGCCCATAGCCTTCCCGTACCGCTTGCCGCACACTTTCCGAATCATTGCCCGTTTTCATGGTTTACCTGGCGCAAGGCTACATCGTATATTTCGTCTAATAACGCATTATGGCTAACCCACGCTGCTTCTATTGTCAAGCGCGCGCCCAAACCCGAAGGACCGAAGCTACTGGCTGAACGGCGCATCAGGCTACCGATGGGCGCCGGGCACCTGGCGCTGATGTTTAGAAAGTGGCAACCCAAGAGAGTTTGACCGTGGATGACTCGGATATTTACATGGCGCTGAACGAGCGAAGGCCTTAGCATTCCAGAGTTCCAGATGACTTTCGAGGAACCACCAATCTTTCCACGCAAGCTGGCGCGGCGCGCTCGGAGGCTCCTGCCCTGGGGGCCGGGCTGGCGGGGTCCTACACCGGGGACCAAGTCTTGTGGTTTGCGAAGCCGTCCTCGATATTGCCATCTGAAACAGCCCTCCGAATTCTGACTCGGGCCTCGACCAAAAACATTATGAAACCCGTAACCTGTTCCACGAGCTCGGTCCGCAACCTTGCGGTCTGCGGATTTTTTCTCTGTCAACTGAGCCTCGCCTGCTTCCCGGCCACCTCGATCGCCGCTGATGCAGCCGGCGTTGTGGAACGAACCAAGGAGACGGTGAAGGGCGCGGCCAAGGACGCCGAGGCATCCGTACAGAGCGCCAGTCGTGCCATGGGAAAGGGTTTTGAAAATCTTTGGCGGCGGTTTGACGAAGGCCGGTTAACGCACCGCACTCGCGACGAGATCGTGGCGTGGGTGATCATGGGTGTGTTGGTAGGGGCGTTGGCTGGGCTCATGACCTCGCTCAATACCAGCTGGTTCGGAAAACTGGGGCGTCTGGCGCTCGGTCTGGCCGGGGCATTTATCGGCGGGATAATCGTGCATGTCGGCCGCATCGATTTCGGCATGGGGCCGGTCTTGATTCGTTATGAGGAGCTGCTCTTTTCGCTGGTTGGCGGCGTCGTGTTGGTCATCGTCGCGCGCTTGTGTCGCTCGCGTGCGACAAAGAAGTCGTCCGCGAAATGAAATCCCATTCGTTCATCTCGCTGCCAGGTTCTTGGACTTTCCGCCTGCGTCAAAATACAGTAGCGACAAAAAGTCAAGGCGGTGTCAGTCCCGCACATTCGCATAATCTTCTCCCCAGCCGTCGCCGGAGCAACGCAAAGGAATGTGCGAAAGTGCGCAACTTACCCCGTTACGTTATGCCTATATGAAATCGGTTTTTCACATATTCCTTGGTGTAGCCTTGAGCGCCCTTATGTTTAGCCCAAGTTTCGTTTTCGGACTAGACACAGCACACTCCGAGGCGGATGCAGTTACAGGCGCGGTGAAACCAGAAGCAGCGCGACAACGCCGCCTGCAGTGGAATCTCGACACGCTGGTCGGTGATTATGAACGTCACGGGCAGCACGATGCCAAGTGGGACGCTTCCGTTAAGCTTGCACTGGAGACCTTTGCCAGGATGCGAGTCGCAGGCACGCCGAACGAGAAACTCATTTCCGTCCTTGCCGTGGCAACCAAGACTGCGGTGACCAACGGTTGTGATGATCCGATGGTAAAATATCTCTACGCGCGTTTTGTGCCTTTGCCAGAGGATCACACCTCTCAGGACCACGCGGAACTATATCGCTCCGCAGCCGAGGCGATGAGCCGGAGCGAACGCCCACCGATTCGGAAATTCTACGCAGCGCTGCGGACTGCCGATTCATTTAACATGGGTAGCGCCAGCACCCTGGCTGAAGTCCATAAATGGCGCGGCGAAGCCAAACGTTTCCTCATGGAGGTCGCCAACGACAAAGACACGCCTGCCGCCGAAGTTTACGATGCCTGGGATGCGTTACTTCAGTCGACTCCCAAGAACAAAACTGAGCACGATGACGCTTACCTCGTCCTGGATCCCGTGGTCTTTAAAAACTGGCCTTCGGACCCGGCTCTCTTATTACTCAAAGGGCAATTTTATACCGACTACGCCTGGGCGGCACGTGGCGTCGGGTTTGCCAATTCCGTCAGCGATCAGGGCTGGCAATCATTTGTCAAACGTTTGGAGATCGCCGAGGGAGCGCTCAATAAAGCCTGGAAACTCAATCCGCAGGATGAGCGCATTGCCCTCCGAATGATCACCGTCGAGTTGGGTCAAGGCCAAGGTCGTCCGCGCATGGAGCAATGGTTTCAGCGGGCGATGTCGCTTAACCCAAATTATTATGACGCCTGTTACGCAAAGCTCCATTACCTGCAGCCCAAATGGTATGGCTCACACGAAGACATGCTCGAGTTCGCGGGGGAATGCGCAAACTCATCCAAATGGGGAGGGCATGTCCCGCTAATCCTTTTGGACGCTCACGAGCTCATTTCCCAATCCCTGAGCCGCGAAGCGCGAAAAGATTACTTTAGACGACCCGAGGTGTGGGCCGACCTCAAGCAAGCATTTGATAAATTCTTCCGTCTGAATCCGGAGGAAACCGGATGGCACCACAATTACGCTTCGTACGCTTACCGTGCGCAGCAATGGCTTGTTCTGAACCGCGAACTGGCGCTCCTCGGTACGGTTAATTACGATTATTTTGGCGGAAAGGCCGAATTTGACAAAATCGTCCAGGCGGCCAAAGAGCATTCGGTGACGCCCAAATCCCCTTAAACCATTTCACCACCTGGCACTCGTTACGCGGAACAGTCCCGAGTACCGTTAACCAGGCAGTGTTAATGCACAATGCGGATATTAACACCCTTAATGGTATATGCCTATCCAATGTGATACCCCAGATCCCATCCGGCTCCGCCGCCACTCCTGCGCTCCACCTGGCGCTCTATCGCCAACCATTCCAAACAATTCCCAGCATCAAAAACTTGTTTCCTTCTCTGCCCCGACGCGAACCCGCGTCATTCCTCCGAAAACAGGTATTCCAGATCCGACTTGGAGAGACTGCGCGCAAAGCCCTCTTCCCCGAGCACGTCGGCAATCGTTTGGGCTTTGCTCTGTTGGAGCTCCCAAATTTTCTCCTCCACGGTTCCCGGCGAGATCAGGCGGTAGGCGTTGACGGTTTGGGTCTGACCGATCCGGTGTGAGCGATCGATGGCCTGGGCTTCAACGGCCGGGTTCCACCAGGGATCGTAAAGCACGACGTAGCTGGCCGTGGTCAAGTTGAGACCGGTGCCCGCGGCCCGGAGGCTGAGCAGGAACACGGAAGCATTCGGGTCGGTTTGGAATGTGCTGACGACCTCTTGACGATCTTTGGTCTGCCCGGTGAGGATGTGGGTGGGGATCTGGTGGGCGCGGCACTCCTGCTCCAATAATTCGAGCATCTGCACGAATTGGCTAAAGACGAGAACTTTTTGGCCTTCGGCGATCAAAGAATCGAGCAATTCGAATAGCGTTTCGGTCTTGCCGGAGGCGGAATCGTTGCCCACCAGTCTAGGGTGACAGCAGATCTGGCGCAGCCGGGTGAGCGCGGCCAGAACGTGAATCTTGCTTTTGTTGAGCCCCTTCTCGGCCACCGTTTTCATTACCTGCTCGCGGCTGCGGCGCAACTCGGCGAGATAGAGTTTCCGCTGTTCGTCGCCCAACTGGCAGTCGCGACGCTGCTCGATACGATCCGGCAGATCTTTGGCGACGTGCTTCTTGAGCCGCCGGAGCAGCAGCGGACGCAATTTGGCCGAGAGCCTCCGGCGCGCAATACGCTGGGCGGATTCGGCGTTCTCACCTCGAGGTTCGTAGATTTCGGCGAACTGATCCTGGTTGCCCAGATATCCGGGCTGGATGAAATCCGCAATGCTCCACAAATCGAGCAGCCGGTTTTCCAGCGGTGTGCCGGTCAGGGCAAGCCGATGTTCCGCTTTTAGCTGTTTCACCGACTGAGTGACCTGTGCCCCGGGATTTTTGATAAATTGTGCCTCGTCGAGGATCACGGCGCGGAAAGGAAACTTCTGAAGCTCCTCCAGGTCGCGCCGGAGCAGAGCATAATTGGTCACGATCAGATCGTGTTGAGGGATCTGCTTGCGCAGGTTATGACGCGCGGCGCCGCTCTCCAGCACCAGCACTTTCAGGTGGGGCGTGAACCGGTTGGCTTCGCGGCGCCAGTTGTGCAGGACCGATGCGGGGCAAATGACGAGCCCGGGTTTCGGGTCTTTGGTATGTCGCTCCTTCAACCAGGCAAGCCAGGTCAGTGTCTGGATGGTTTTGCCCAGGCCCATATCATCGGCCAGTATACCGCCGAGCCTCATTTGAGTAAGGTGGCAAAGAAAATCAAAGCCGTCTTTTTGGTAGGGCCGCAGCTCGGCCTGGACGTTGGCCGGCAGTTCTGTGGCGGGAACGCCTCTAAAATCCTTCAGCTTTTCCCGCAATCCTTTGGCTTGAGGCGAGTCGCAAAAGCGCTGCAGCCCCGCTTCGTCCAGGTGCGCGATTTGCTCCATGCCTATCTTCTGAGCCACGGGCACCAACCCCTCCACCCCCATATCGGCCATCGCTTCGTGGGCGGATTGCACAGCCGCCGAATCCAGCTCGACCCAGCCGGCATCCGGCAGCTTGACAAAACGGCCGGTGGCAGTTTGGAGGCGGAGCAAGTCTGCGGGGCTGAGCTTGAGGCTTTCCTGTTCCCACTCGGCCGAGACGGAAAGCCAGTCGATTCCGCTGCCCTTCACGACCAGGCGGGGACGAAGCTGGCGCGGAGTCAAGAACAGGCGTTGGAAAGCGGGATTGGCCAGGTAATCGGCGTCGCTGGGCCGATCCAGCCAGGCGCGGGCGACGGTCCCCAGGAACGCCTCATTGGCATCGCCCACCCATAAGCCGGGCTCGGGCGTAAACCAGTCGAGTTGGCGCAGCCACAAGGTCGCGGGCTCGAGACGCTCGTCATCGAGGATTTCAGGCTTGTCGGATGGCGGCCTTTTAGGCTCCTGGATTTGCCACTCATGACCATTCCAAAGCCAGACGCTCTCGTCGCGATCGCTCCTGGCCAGCAATCGCAGGCGCACCGTCTCGTCGAGCAACTCGAAGATGAACTGCGGCCGGGCCGGATGGGTGACACAGAGTTGCTCCCAATCAACGCCGTGGTTGCACTGCGTGCGGCGCAAATGCGTCAGCAACCGATGACTCAACTTGCGCACGGGAACAGCAGCCTGGCGGGACCAATGTTCCAACAATTGAGTCGGCGGGGCATTCCGCAACAAATAGAACGTGCCCTCGGTCATTGCCAATGGAGGCCGTTGGTTAAAAAACTGGACGTCCGTAAGAGGCAGGCTCTGTCCCCCCGGGATCGTGAGGCGGTGCGTAAACGAGAGCTCGGCAGACCCGTTCTCGAGATGGGGCGTCAATTCGGCAACCTGGCCATGGAAGGCGAGGCTCTTGGGACCTTCAACCGAGTCGAGTTCCAGCCTGGTGGTATGCCCCCAGCGCGCCAGCCAGTGGAGCAACTCTATGTCGGAGAGCACCATGGTTTCGTCGCCGTCCGAGCGGCCCGCGTGGCTTTGCGCCAGCCATAAAACAAATTCCCAATCCTCGGGCGCAAATAGCTCTTGCTCGTGGGCGGCACGATTGGTCAGCTCGATTACTTCAGCGAAGGATTTGATTTTCTCGCCGGTCCGAGGTCGAGCCAGGTGGAACCGCACCGCCAGCCGGCACCGAGCCGTGTGAAGCTCATCGGGCTGGGGATGGCAGAGGACTCGCAGCGCGGCGCGCGGGGCGTCCAGGTGTGCTGGGCCGGGGGGAAAGAGCCACTCCTCCAGGTGTTTGACCAATCGCTGCTCGTGCGCGGCATGCTCGACCTGGGCAAACCGATCCAGATCGCCGTACGGAGACAGCTCGGTTGGCAACGACCGTTTCGCACGAAGAAAAAGGAATGCCACCTCCTCTAATCGCGCTTTGCCCTGGGCCGTCAATAACCGTGGCCACCAATCCGGACTCGGGAAGTCCTTTCGCGACAAGGACAGTTTTTCGAAGTAATCCTCCAGCAGGAGCCACGCTCGCTGAGAATCAGCGCAGGTCGCGAAGGTCTGCAGCAATTCCTCCCGTTCGGTTACGGCGGCCTTTGAATCTGAAAGCTCGCGGCGCAAATCCGCCAGCACGCCGTAGGTCTTGGACAAAACGGAGTTGTGGGCATCGTATTTTGACGCTTGAGCGGAACGCAGACCGTTCCCGGTTCGTAATAGGACTTTTGCCATCTGACTGTACCCGTATATGGGTTCTATCATCCCGCCATAGAAAGGCCTTGGTGGTCAATAGAAATGTAAAGAATTTTTGCTCGGGCCAGGCAAACGGCTGGGCGGCGGCTGGGGGCGCTTGCGTTCACCCAACTTTGCACCCAAACTGAGCCGCGAATGCAGGAACTGGTCAAGAAAATCGAAGCGGATGCCGCCGCGCGTTTGCCGTTGCCCCCGGGGCGCCTGGCGACTCAGGAATTGGCCAGGTATAAAACTTTCCTGAAGGTGGAGACCCATCGGCTCAAAATGGGGCACCGGGCGGGGGGCGGGGGGTTGGAAATTTGCCGAGCGCGCGCGGCGGTGCTGGATGTACTCCTGCGGTATTTATGGGACGCGGCCAGAGCCAGCCTTTCGGAACAGGCACAGAAGGAATTCCCTCCGCTGGCGCTGGTGGCGATCGGCGGGTACGGGCGAGCCGAGCTGAATCCGCACAGCGATATAGATTTCATGTTCCTGCACGACCGGCAGGTTGCCGGTCGGCGGCCTTTGCCGCACCTGTCGAAAATGATCGATGGACTGCTTTATCCGCTCTGGGACATCGGGTTGAAAGTAGGCCACTCGGTCCGTACCATCGAAGATTGCGTCAAGGTGGCCAACAGCGACATGCAATCCAAGACCTCCTTGATTGAGGCTCGATTGGTGGCCGGGGACGGAGAACTGTTCAGCAAGTTCGAAAAGACGCTGGTCGCGAAATGCGTCCACAAGCACGAGGAGGAGTACATTGCCATGCGGGTGGAGGATCAAAACTCACGCCGCAGCAAATTTGGCAACTCCGCCTGCATGCAGGAACCGAATGTCAAGAACGGCTGCGGTGGGCTGCGGGACTATCAGAACCTGTTATGGATGGCCTTTTTCAAGCACCGAACACGCTGGCTCACGGATTTGCAGGCGCATGAAATGATCAACGAGAGCGAGCGCAAACAGCTTGAAGCCGCGTACGATTTTCTGCTGCGAGTGCGGACCGAAATGCATTATCATCTCAACCGCGGGATGGACGTGCTGACCAAGAGCTTGCAGCCAGCGGTGGCTCATAACCTCGGTTACGCGGAGCGATCGCCCAGCCAGCGCATCGAGCGGTTCATGCGCGTCCTTTACACGCATTCGCGCAATATTTTCCGCATTACCCGGACGATCGAGCAACGGCTGGCGTTGCTTCCGCCGCCCCGCAAACTCTCGTTCCGCTATTTTCTGCCAGCCGGCCGAAGCCGCGTCAGTGAGCCGATGGATGGCTTCAAGATTTTGGACGGAGAGATCCAAGCCGCCACTCCCCGGGTTTTCCGCGATCAACCGCGACGTCTGATGCGCGTTTTTCTTTACGCGCAGCAGCGAGGCCTGGACATCCACCCGGACCTTGCGCAGTTGGTGCGCAACCAATTGGGACTGGTGGATCGCGCGTTTCTTTCGGACGAACACGTGCGGGAAACCTTCCTGACCATCCTGGACCAGCGCGGCAGTGTCGCGCGAATTCTCCGCGCCATGCACGAAACGGATTTGCTGGGCAAGTACATCCCGGAATTCGGCAAACTCACCTGCCTGGTGCAGCATGAGTTTTATCACCAATACACAGCCGATGAACACACGCTGATGTGTTTGGAGCAGTTGGACAAGATTTGGGAAGCGAAGGAAGCGCCCTACAGCGAGTATGTGCCGCTCTTTCAGAGGCTGGAGAGGCCATTTCTGCTGTATCTGGCCTTGTTGCTCCACGATACCGGCAAGCCGGACGGCCACGGCAACCACGCCGTGGTCAGCGCCCAACTAGCTTTGCGGGTCGCGAAACGATTAGGCCTGGACGGCTCCTCCACCCACACCCTGTGCCTGCTCATCGAGCACCATCTCCTCATGGCGAGCACCTCGCAGCGCCGGGATCTGGACGACGACGCGGTCATCCGAAAGTTCGCCAAGCAGATTCAAAACCCGGAGACCCTGGTCCTCCTCACGTTGCACACGTTTGTCGATTCCCAAGCCACCAGCGACAAGCTCTGGAATGGCTTCAAAGAATCGTTGCTGTGGTCGCTCCACCACAAAGCCGTCGCCTTGATGGCCGGCGGAACCGAGTTTGTCCGCGCCGAGGAACAGCAGCGCGAATTGCTAATGGAGGAAGTGAAGCGGCTGATGCCACCCCAATTTACAGCCGAAGAGCTGCAAGCCCACTTCGGGGCTTTGCCCGCGCGATACTTCCAGATCCATTCCACGCGGGAGGTGCTCGATGATCTCCTGCTGGCCCACTCCTTCATGCGGCGGCAAACATCCGATCAGGAAAACCCGCTCACACCGGTAGTCAACTGGCATGACCAACCGGATCGTGGCTGCAACGCGGTGACGGTCTGCACCTGGGATCGGGCGGGTTTGTTCCGGAAAATCGCCGGTTCCCTCAGTGCGGCGGGTCTGAACATTTTAAGCGCGCAAATCTTCACCCGCAGCGATGGCATCGTTTTGGACACGTTCAATGTGCAAGACGCCTGGACGGGCAATCTCGCCGGCGCTGACCAGCGCGAGGCCTTCGAAACGGTTATCAATAAGGCTTTGACGGGAGAGGAAGTGAATTTTCAGGCGCTGATCGCCCGCCGAAAAATCACCCGGCCGATTTATCAGGCTTACGTGGGGGAGCGCATTACGACCCGGATGGGCTTCGACAATGACGCGTCCGATACTCGCACGGTGATTGAGGTCGAAACCGAAGACCGGATTGGGCTGCTTTACGCAATCTCGCAGCAGCTCTCCGAGCTGGAGCTCGACATCTCCGCCGCGAAAATCAGCACCGAACGAGGCGCGGCCATTGACAGTTTCTATGTTCGGGAGCTGGATGGCGGGCGAGTCGTGGCGACGGATCGCCAGCGCGCGATTGAGCACCAGTTGCAGCGCGCGATCAAGGATCTAGACGAGCGCTGAGGCGTTGAGACTGAAAGTGGTCAACGGGCGACGTTAGGCGGTGCGGGATCAGGAGCGACGAGGGCCTTGGCTTCGCGGTGCAATGCTTCAGCAATGAGCCAATCACTCCAAGTAGGACCGTAATCCTTGCCTTTGAAGGTCTTTTCCTCGAGGGGGCATCCCGCCAGCGTGGCACGAGCTTCATTAGTGCGGCCAAGCCGGCATTGCGCCATAGCCGAAATCAGACCGGCTTGGACGGCGAAATACGGGTTGTTTCCTTGTGGCCCCGCGCCGACGTTCTTCAAGAGATCGATGGACCGCGCCGGGTGTTTTTGGCGATATTCAAGCAGGCCCCTGGCGACCCGGAAGCCATCCTGAGCCAGGACCCTCGGCCCGGCGGTCGACAGCGTCTTGCCCAAGGTTTCCACTCCCTCCAAACCAGAGTCCGGTAACGGGAGGAGGAGGCAAGCCTTGAGCATCCGTTCGACCGTGATCGGCACGTGGGCGTCCGGAAACTGGCGGAGAAAGCGTTGACGATGACGTTCATAGGCTTGGAGATCACCGGTTTGCACCAGCAACGGAGCCAAAAAATAATAGGTAAGGGGTTCGGTCGGAACGAGCTCGATCATTCTGCTGAAATTAGTGATAGCTCGGGACCAGTCGCCAGCCCGAGCGCGCGTGAAGGCTAAGGAATTCAGCAACGGAACCGTCGCCGGATCCTTGATTTGATAGAACAATTGCTCAGCCTCGTCGAAACGGCCTTCGCTGACGAGGCGGCTGGCGGCGGACAGCTTGTCACCAAGTTGCGCGCGATCCTGGAGTTGTGCCTGGACGGCCAGCGCTTCCTCGGCTTGCTTTCGCAGGCGGACCTGTTCCTTTTCTGCAGCCATCGCGCGCTCACGGGCGTGGCGTTCCTGGATGAACAGATAAAGGGAGAGACCGAAGCCGACCACAAGCGCGAGACAAACGGCTCCAACGCCCGCGACAGCAGCTTTGTTTCTCCGGACGAGCTTCTGCAGGCGATAAAGACTACTGGGTGGGCGGGCGAGAACCGGCTCGTTATTCAAATGGCGTTGGACATCCATTGCCAAGCCATTGGCGGTTTCGTAGCGGCGTGTTCGATCTTTCTCGAGCGTCTTCATCACGATCCAATCCAGGTCACCACGGACCAGGTGGATGAGTTTTGGCGGGTCAGTCTTGCGTCGAGACGCTGTGGTCGTGAGGTCATCGCTCAACATCGTGCGAAGCCGGGTCGATGGGCGCTCAGGTTCCTTCTCACGAATGACACGGCGCAATTTGTCCAGACCACTTGCCAACAGCTCTTTGGTATCGAACGGAGTCATCCCGGTGAGCAACTCGTAGAGCAGCACTCCGAGCGCATAAATGTCGCTGCGTGTGTCGATATCGAGCCCGCTTAACTGCGCCTGTTCGGGGCTCATATAGGCGGGTGTGCCGATGAATTGCTCGAAGGCGGTAAAGAGCGTTTGGTCTGTCAGCCGGCCCTGTGTGGCCTTGGCGATCCCGAAGTCGATGACTTTAGGCACTGGCACGCCATCATGCAGGGTTACGAGAATATTGGAGGGTTTGATGTCGCGATGAATAATGCCTTTTTGGTGGGCATGCTGGATCGCGTGACACACCTGGACAAAGAGTTTGAGCCGCTCCTCGGTGGAAAGTTTGCTCTCGTCGCAGTACTCGGTGATTTTGACTCCCCGGACCAACTCCATCACAAAAAAGGGTCGACCGCTTTCGGCGGCACCGGCGTCGAGCACCTTGGCGATGTTGGGGTGATCCATGAGCGCCAAGGCCTGTCGTTCAGCCTCAAAGCGGGCAATGACGCTCTTGGTGTCCATGCCCAGCTTGATGACCTTAAGCGCTACCCGGCGGCGTACAGGTTCCTCCTGCTCGGCCATGTAGACCACACCGCAACCGCCTTCGCCGATTTGTTGGAGGAGTTTGTAACGGCCCAACCGGTCTCCCGGCTGCTCGGTGACCGGCAGAGTCAAGATGACGGTCCCCTTGGGCCCAGCCGGTTTGACGGACTCAGCGCCAGCCGCTGGGGCACCGAGTTCTTCCGGCGTTCCAGTCGGTTGCATCGGACGCCCTGTGCCTGGTCAGTGTTAGCCTGCGGCGTCGTCCCGAACCCTAGGGCGCGTGAGCGGTGCCGTCCGGGCCGTTGGGGCCCAACCCCGGGGGCGGGGCGTTGCCTTCCGGCACAAACGTGGCCCACGTCATCCCCGACTCCGGAGCAAACTGGGCTGTCCGGCCGGGAACCGGCGGGATCCGGATCAGGACTTTGCAGCCGGGACACTGGATCTGGCGTCCGGAGAACTCCTCCCGACATTGCAGATGCTGCTGACAGTGAGGACAAGCAAACTTAAACTCGGCCATAAGCTATTGGATGTGTTCAGCCAGAACATGCACCAAAACCGTCCCGCCCGCAATGGCTGGAACCACTTTAATGGCGAGCCAGAGCCCGCCATTAGCCCCGGAAATAAATGTAGGCGCCCAGGATGCAGACCAGAACCACCACGGAGGCGACGACCTCGGTAGTTCCCCAACTGGCGCGAGTTTGGGAGCGGTCTTCATGAGTCGTGGTACCGAACGTAAGGCTCTTGATCTGGGCCTGGTTGGGCTCGGGTGTCAGATAACTCACGACCACCATCACCACGGCGGAAATCAGTGTGATCAGGATGCTGAAATACTGGAAGTTGATGTTGTTGACGATCCAGAGGAATGAGCCCTCCGGATATTGATAACCCTTGATGAGGGTGACGGGGGTGTCGACCAACATCCGAAACAGGCCGACCACAAAGCCGACAATCATGGCCCAGAGGCAGCCTTGGGCATTAAGGCGTTTCCAGAAGACGCCGAAGAAAAACACGACAAAGATCGGGGGTGCGAGATAACCCTGCACGGCCTGGAGGTATTCGTAAAGGCCCTTGGCATGGCGGACCACAGGAATCCAAGCCATCGCAATTACGACCATGATGATGGTGGCGGTGCGCCCCATCCGAACGATCTGATGCTGGGAAGCATCAGGGCGAAACTTGTTATAAATATCAACCGTGAACAACGTCGAGCAGGCGTTGAAAACGCCCGCGAGCGAGCCCATCAATGCCGAGAGCAAACCAGCCACAACGATGCCTCGCAGCCCGGCGGGCAGAAGATGCTGGACCATGAGTGGGAAAGCGACCTGGTAGGGATTCTCGCGGGCAGTGGGTCCAAAAAACTCGGCATTTAAGCCCGGGTTCGTGTGACTCTTGGCCAGGGCATAGCAGATCAGGCCAGGAATGATGAATAAGTAGACAGGGAAGAGCTTGAGAAACGCGGCGAAGATGCTGCCCTGCCGAGCGACACGTTCGTTCGGGGCGCCGAGAGCTCGCTGCACGATGTATTGGTCCGTGCACCAATACCACAGACCGATCACCGGCGCACAGATGGCCATTCCCAACCAGGGAAAATTGGTATTGAAGTACCAGGCGATTCGATGGGCTTCCTTGACGGGCGCCCAGGTGCTCTCCATGCCTGGGGGCGTCAGCGGTTTCCAAAGATTAAACATGTCTGACCCGCAAATCTCGCGCAAGCGCCCCCACCCTCCCAGCTCGCGGAGCCCGTAAAAGGTCAGCAAGGCGGAACCGCCGATCAAAACGCAAACCTGCACCGCGTCGTTGTAGGCCACGGCGCGCATGCCCCCGAGGGCCGTGTAGAGGCCGGTCAGGGCGATGACCAGCACCGACCCGACCCAAAAACTGTCCAGCGGGCCGACCTGAAGCTCTGGCAACAGCGTGCTGAAGACCAACCCTCCGGCGAAAATCCCGACAGCGATTTTGGAAATGATGAAGGTGAGGAGGGAGACGATCGACAGCACGTAGCGGGATTGAGTGGAGAAGCGCCGTTCCAGAAACTCCGGCATGGTAAAAACGAGAGAACGCGCGTAGAAGGGCACGAAGACCCAGGCCAACACCAGGAGACACCAGGCGTGCAGTTCGTAGTGGGCCATGGCGACTCCGTCCTTCG
Organism: Limisphaerales bacterium; assembly: GCA_025356925.1. Taxonomy (GTDB): domain Bacteria; phylum Verrucomicrobiota; class Verrucomicrobiia; order Limisphaerales; family UBA8199; genus JANXQE01. The sequence continues at coordinate 27,805 of JANXQE010000186.1, forward strand.
CGCCGGAGCCGGCCAACCCAACGATATGTTCGGACCCGATGTTGGACGCGAAGATGGAGGCGCCAATCACCCACCAACTCAGATTGCGGCCGGCCAGGAAATAATCGGTGGCGGTGTCCTTCCGACTTTTGACGACCCACCAGGCGACACAAAAGAGGACGCCGAAATACAGGGCGATGGCCAGCCAGTCCAGACCGGTCATGGTGGATTGAACGCCGGCGGCGGCAAAGAACGTGGTGTATGGGTTCATGATGGGTGTGGGGTACACGGTTAGGGTTTAGGGTAGGTGTGTCATCGAGCGAGCGACCGGAACAGGAGTGACTGCGCAGGGGCGGACTCTGGCTGCGCCACGCCGTAGCGGCCAGAGCACTCGTCCTGCGATTTCGGGTTCCATCCGGACCTGGAAATTAGAATGTTGGCCTCGTTTAAGAGCCGGTGGAGAACTTGTAGACGATGGTGTTGTGGTACGTCTGGCCCGGCTTCAGGACCACCGAAGGGAATTGTGGCTGGTTCGGAGAATCGGGAAAGTGTTGGGGTTCCATCGCGAACGCGGAACGGAACTGGTAAACCCAGCCTCTTTTGCCTTTGAGGGTGCCGTCGAGAAAATTGCCTGAGTAGAATTGCAACCCTGGCTCGGTGGAGCTGACTTCCAAAATC
>JANXQE010000323.1 GCA_025356925.1 Limisphaerales bacterium
CCAAACCCTCGCCGGACTCTTCCTTCTTCGCGTCTTCATCGAACAATGCTGGCACACCACACCCACGGTTCAAAAACTGCTAAAAAAGGACTCCCGCGCTCCTGGCGAACGCCAGGGCGATGCTTACCAGGATTCACTTCCGACCGACTTCAAAAACAGATTTCCCTCCCTCAAAGATATTTACTCACGTCTCAGTGAGGCCATCCATGCCGCCGACGCCAACGCAACCCTTTTTGAGGAAAGCTCAGCAAGCATAGTCGAGCACTTCGAGGCGCGCCGACTCTTTAAGATAGCATCTTGAGCAAAGGGAGAGGACCACGGCAAAAGCCCCCGATCGCATTTAGAGTGGATGGTTTGTCACTTCCCGTGTTTCCCGTCTTCGAGTCCGCCGCACCCGTTCCTCCATCCTTCCACTCCCCCAGCGTTTAGCCTCTAGCGCCGGACAGGCCCACCGCGCCAGGCGCCTCCTCGAAGCGCCAGCAGCCGCCGCACATACCGGGCCAATCACTAACTGGACCGCGCCCGATAATTTGTACAGAATAGCATCATGCTGCGGGACCTGGAACACGTTTCGATTTACCACATCACAGACGTGGCAAATCTGCCGGGTATCCTTGCTGACCAGGCGCTGAACTCAGATGCCGCGATGGAGAGTCGCAACCCAGAGAAAATTGGCTACGACCATATCAAAAGGCGTCGGCTGACAGAAATCATTGTGCCCTGCTGCCAATGTCGGAAGGTTGGCGAGTTCGTCCCGTTCTATTTCTGTCCACGCTCCCCGATGCTCTTCACCATCAACAAGGGGAACACAGGACGCTCACCGGGTTGCCAAAAAACAATAATACATTTGGTCAGCACCATGGCTGCCGGAATTGCCACCGGCAAGGACTGGGCTATCAGCACTGGAAACGCCGGCGCACGTCACACGACGTTTTCAGCAGACGCTGAGGCCCTTGATCAATTGGACTGGGAAGCCATCCGCGCAACGAGTTGGCAGGGCAAGCAGCATCAGAAGTCGGCCGAGTTCCTATTGGCTGATTCATTCCCTTGGTCAGCAATTCACCTTATCGGTTGCCAAAACTCCGCGATCGCTGCTAACGTGGGCGCACTTCTAGAGCAAATCGCGCATAAGCCGGCTATCCAAATTAAAAATAATTGGTATTATTAAAATGGCGATCGAAGCAACCAAAGGAAATTTGCTCAAGGCCGCAACTCAAGCCCTGGTTAACACCGTAAACACGGTCGGGGTAATGGGGAAAGGGATTGCCTTGCAATTCCGACAGGCCTTTCCCGAAATGCACCGCGCTTACGAAAAGGCCTGCAAAGCGGGCGAAGTTCAACTGGGCAAGGTCCAGGTCTTTGACCTTGGTGGACTCGTCGGCGGCCCCCGGTGGATAATAAATTTCCCAACCAAAGGCCACTGGCGTGCTGGCAGCCGGATAACGGACATCGAGGTTGGCCTCCAGGATCTTGTCACCAAGGTCCGCGAGCTGCAAATCCGGTCTATCGCTCTGCCTCCACTTGGCTGCGGCAATGGTGGCTTGAATTGGGCAGACGTACGGCCCCGGATTGAACAGGCATTCGCCACTGTACCGGACGTTCATGTTCTCCTTTACGAGCCAGTGGGAGCTCCAGAATCAGCGGTCATGCCAAACCGTACGGCCCGTCCCCGCCTCACTTTAGGTCAGGCCGCTCTTGTGGGCCTCATGGACCGCTACCTCAAGGGCCTCCTTGACCCATTTGTAAGCCTGTTGGAAATTCACAAGCTGATGTACTTCCTCAAAGCATCAGGCGAAGATCTTCCGCGCCTCAGCTTCAAAAAGGGCTCATACGGTCCCTACTCTCCAGATCTTCGACACGGGCTCATCCGCATGGAAAAGCATCTAACCCGGGGGTTTGGTGAAGGAAGCGATAACCCCGCCACCCCGGTCGAGTTATTGCCCGGCGCTGTAGAAGTCGCAGACGAGTTTCTCACTACCCTTCCGGAGACCCGCTCACGCATGCAGCGAGTCGCACAGCTAATCGAGGGCTACGAGGACCCCTATGGCATTGAACTGCTCAGCTCCGTGCACTGGGTGGTAGAGCACGAACCGGACGCGGCTCAGGATGTCGGTAAAGCCGTTGCCGCGGTTCACAGCTGGAATGCCCGGAAACGTCGATCGCTGAAACCGGAACACCTCCGCTTGGCCTGGCAACGACTCCACGATCTGGGCTGGACCGGCGTCTCTTAGCCTAGCGCACCTTTACGCGGCCAGCGCCGGGTGCGCCACAATCTTCGCCTGCCGCTCCTTCTCCGCATGCTCCCGCATCGCCTTCGTGCTGTCGGGCGTAATCGCAAACCAGGCTTTGGCGGCCTTCTCCGTTACGAGCTCGCGGTAATGCTCGAAAATCATTTGCGGGCTGTTCCCGGCCTCCAGCGCTACCTGTGCCGCGCTCTTCACATCCGCCAGGCGATAACCTGCAAAACGAATGCCGCAGCGCGTTATGTCGCCAGGGCACGCGCGGCGGCAGCAGCTTCTCAGGGTTCTCCGGGTCCACCGGCCGAGTCGCGCTCGTCAGCCGCTTCACCGCGTTGACCACGTTTGCCAGCT
>JANXQE010000260.1 GCA_025356925.1 Limisphaerales bacterium
TTGGCTCCGTGTCGGTCATCACGTCCACCTTGAGGTCAAAGTTGGTGAATGGGGCAAGGTCGCCCACATAAAACAAATGCGCGGTCTGTCCCCGGGTTACAAACGCGCCGTCCTCGATTTTCCACGTGTCCGGGTGGTCGATGGAGGATTTCCAGCCATCGAACGTCTTGCCGTCGCAGAGGGGGGTGAAGCCAGGCTCAACATCCGCGGCGAGCGATCCGGCTGTGATCGTGAAAAATGCAGTCGTGAGTGAGGCGAGGGTTAGGTGATAGCGCATGCGGCGGACGATAAACCGATGACTCGGGCACGCAAGCCAAAAAGAATGCGCACGGCGGCCGATTAGGTGTTCGGCCCCAGATGAAATCATAGGGATAGTCCGAGGGTCCGGGTTCGCTTAGGGCTCGTGCAAAAATAGGTACCCGCTTACGGGCGTTATCCTAACAACATGGCTTTCCCTACTTTGCAGTTGAAATCCGAAATCCGAAGGCCGAAACCCGAAAGAAGGCCGAAACCCGAAGGCCGAAAAAGACCGGAGCCCGCGCCAACCTTAGATTCGGGCTTCGGCCTTCGGGTTTCTTTCGGCCTTCGGATTTCGAGTTTCGGATTTGGAGAGAGGGGAAGTTATTATTGCAACTGCCCTCAGGCGACGATTCTAATTGCCGGTTCTATGGCAGCCGCTCCGGCCAATGCCCCGTACACGCCGACCGGCGCCGATGGCATCAAGGGCGTGCGCGTGCAGACGCCGTGCTTGCCGGCATCAAGAGCACCAAGGCCTTCGCTTCGAGCCCCCGGGTGCGGGAGGAGTTTCCGGACCTGGATCGCAGCGCTCAGGCGGCGAGAGTTCTTGGCTCGAAAGCAGGTTCGGAAACGGAGATCGGGAAGTTGCTTCAGAATCGGGCGCTGGCCATGAGCCCACGAACGCTGGAGATCCAAGCTTGGATGGTAACCTACGACTGGGACGCGTCGAAACGGAACCTCAGGCTCATTAAGTGACAACCTCATTTTCCAAGCAAGAAGATGGTCGGAGCGACAGGATTTGAACCTGCGACGTCTTGGCCCCAAACCAAGTGCTCTACCAGGCTGAGCTACGCTCCGACGAGCCGAGGCATCATTGTCCCACAACGCTCCGGCACTGCAATGACAATCTCAGGTTTCTCAGGTTTGGAAAAAATCCCGTTCCACGCCGGGTTAAACCTATGCTCCCTGGTGCCTCTCAGGACGCTGTCGCCGTAACCGGCTGCTGCACGGGCGACGTAAAGTCCCATTCGGCCGCGTATGAACCAAAGCCCATGACGGCTTGCGCGAAGCCTTTGTGACCGACCGCCGTCCGCAATTGATCTCGGACGTGCCTGCTCCGAAAAGCGCGATCAAACACATACGAAGACACGTTTGAGATTCGTGCCTGTAATCGAACCCGCGCCCTTGCTTGGCCCGCCGCAAGCCATCCATTCTTGTCGTCGGTCTTGGTTTTGAGCACCGCGATTGCAGCCATCCGATCTGCCTGGCCGTCAGGAGCTTTGAACTCCGGTGCTACTGGACCAGCAATCGGCGACGCGAATGTTAGAAGCGGCAGTGTCCATCGAACGATTCGGGTATTTCTAAAAAGTCCACGTGGAGACACAACCTTCAGGTGGTTGTGATCCGCACCCGATTGAGTCAATTTTAGCAACCGTTCGCGGCTTGACTCGGACTGTGAAAACTCCAGCAACGCCTTCTCATCGGCGACAGCGGACCTCAGTGTTACGAGAATCGCCTCAGAAATCGGTGGCTCGCCGGTTCTCGCAAAAGCATCCGGGTCCCAGGTCATGGACTCGAACAACGCGATTTCCTGTGCATTTCGATTATGGCCCTGGCCGAGGTGAATCATCGCGATGAGCTCGGGGTGATCAAGATCAGGGAACAGCTCAACTCGCCCCAAGCAACCAAAGCGCTTCATGGCCAGCTTCAAATGAAACAGAGCGACACCGCAGCGTATCATGAGCTCACGGCCTTCGGGATCAACGTCCTCCAATTCCGGGCTAACCTTGGCTCGAAGTTCGATGTGTCCCTCGCTTAGACGGTATTCCCACGGTTGCCAGTCTTCCATCCCCGTGGCCATGACTGCGCACTTCAAGACGTGCCCAAGCCTCTGCCGCACAGAGCCGCTTGCTGGAAACGCCTCCTGGGTAGCCGTCCAAACTATCTTTGCACTCATATCGTGGCGCAACAACCTGACATAGCCGCTCTCGCTTGGAATAGCTGTAGCATTGAACCTGCCATCGGCTAAACAGGCCGAAAACACGCCTATCCGCCCTAAACTCGCTGTATTATTTTGAACAGCCTGAATAAAATCCCGGCTCATCAGAGGATCAGCACAGTCCCAGGTGTTTCGTTCTTGCCGACGATCATCGCCAGCTTACTCCAGCGGATTGGCCCACCGCGCGGACATCGTCACGTTTTTTGACTACTACGAAGTCGATGAGGGGCGCCCGCCGTGAGCTCGGATGGGCAAGCGGTGATAAAACAGGCAACCCGCCCTCGCCACGGCGGTCAGCTTTGCGCAGGTCGAATTCGAGGGTCCATGACTTTCGGCGGAGTGCGGCCCCCGTTAGGGGCGTAGGTCCTCACGGCTTTGAGTTTCCTGCGGCGCAATAAAGGTAACCTTCGGTGCGAACGAAGAGTGCCCCGTGGCTGATCGCGGGCGTGCTCAAGGTTGCCTGGTCCAGCCGGTTGGTGGCGAGCACTTCAAATATCGGGGCTGCTTTGACCACCGTGCAGTTTCCCTGGCCGCTGAGGAAGTAAATCTTGCCATTGCCAACTACAGGCGAAACCTTGACGTTGTCGCTGAAGAGCCGCTCCTGCCAACGCGGCTGCCCTGTCTTTAGGTCGAGACAAGAGGCGTTGCCATCGTCACGGATCATGAACAGATCGCCGTCGTAAATCACCGGCGTCGGGCAGTCGGGCGAGTATTTGGTCTGGGTCCACAGCTTGCGACTTGTCTCATCTTTTGCCTCCGGCGAGAGCGCCACGGTGTAGCCGCGGTTCTGAAAGCCGGAAGCCACGGCAATAACGATGTCCTCCCCGGCAGTCGGCCCTGAAATCGTGCGACCGGCGTGATGGGGCACTTTCAACCCGCCGCTGCTCCAGAGCTCAGCGCCGGTGGCTGGTTCGTAGGCCGTAACGCTCTCCGCCCCTTCGATCACCATCTGCGTGTGGCCCTGGCCGCGCAGAAAGATCGGACTCGAATAGGAATCTTGCGCCTCGTCCTCCAGTCCCTGGTTACGATCTTTCTTCCAAACATTTGCGCCCGTGCGCCCATCGATAGCCAGCACGTAGGACGGTCCCTGGTGCATGCAGACGACGAACAGCTTTCCATCATCGAGCATCGGGGAGGATCCGTAGCCGTGATTGGTCTTGTATTCACCGTATTCCTTGACGAGGTTGCGGTGCCAAACCAGGTTGCCCGACCGCTCCAGGCAGGCAAGGTCGCCGGTGCCAAACATGGCCCAGATATAATTGCCATCTGAGACAGGTGTTGGCGTCGCCATGTTGTGCAAGCCGTTCGCATGGAGTCTTCCTCGGCCAATCTCGCGGTCCCACACGAGGCGGCCGCTCACCCGGTCGATGGCCAGCACGTGCAATCCCTGGTCCTCGGTCTGTGTCGTCAGGTAAACGCGCTCGCCTACAACGATTGGCGAAGACGCGCCTTTGCCGGGAACCTCAATCCGCCAGGTGATGTTTTGGGTCTTGTCCCAGGTGATCGGGAGCCCCGTTTCGTGACTGACGCCAAGACCATCCGGGCCACGCCAGCAGGGCCAATCTGCGGCGCCAGACGGACTGAGAGAGGTCGCGAGGATGAGGATCAGAAAAGCGGAGCAGCGCATAAAAGATTTGCCTCGCAGCGTCCGCGAATGGAACGTGTCTGTCAAGGAGGGCGGACGGCGAGCGCCTCACACACTACCGCTGGACCAACGCATGTGGCTGAGACCGGGGCCAGGGCTCACGCTCTGCGGTCGTGGGCGGCGCGCTTCCACCCTCGTCGGTGCTCATCCTCGAGGCACGCTGGCAGGTTAGGTCGCTTGCAAACAATTCACCGAACTGGGAGATGCCTTCAGGTTTTTGTTTGGGCCAGCACTTCCTCTTCTGCGGTCAGCAGGCAAGTGTGCATGGAGGCAGCATCGGAGCACTGGCGGAGTTGGTCGAGGATGGCGGTTTTTTGGGCCATGAGACAAAGGCGCGCCAAGGTGTGCAGATGCAACCGGTCGTCCTGGCAACAAATTAGGAAGAACAGATTCGTGGGCCGGCCATCGGGCGCGCCGAAATGGATTTCCTGCACCGTGCGACCAAGGACGATGAACGAGCCCTCACACAGGTAAGGGTCGGGCACGCGGGGATGGGGGAGCGCAAAACCGCTGGGCATGCCGGTGGAACAAAGGGCTTCGCGGGCTTCCAGACTGGACACCAGGGACTGAGGGTTGTTCACTTGCCCGGTTGTTTCCGCCAAGGCCACCAATTCATGCAATACCGAAGACTTGGTCTTGGCCAGCAAGGCTGGGCCAATAAAGTCCGGTTGGATCATTTCCGGCAGGAGGGTTTGGCGCGGCAGGATTTTCCGTGTGCCGAGGGTGGATTTTCGGTGATACTCCGTCAGTCGCTGGCCGGGCAGGCGCAGAAGACGCTGGGACGCCCAAAGGTCAATCTCGTCCTTGGGAAAGACGATGCGGTGGCCCCGCTTCTC
>JANXQE010000277.1 GCA_025356925.1 Limisphaerales bacterium
CGGTTTCGGTTCCTCATCCGAAGGATCGCGGGCGGCGGCGAAAAGTTTCCTGGCTTCACGGCGCAAAAGCTCGCCGGTCGCCTCGCGCGGCAAATTGTGGCGTGTGTTCGGCGCGGGGCGACTCCGCCGCCGGTTCGCTCAGTTGCAGGATCTGAGAGGGCTCGGGCGGCACCAGGCCGAGTTTGGCTTCTTTGATCTGCCTCTCAAGAAACCTGGGAGAGCGCGTGTTGGCCAATTGTTTGCGCAACACCTCATTGAGTTTTTCCAACGCCTCCAATCGAAGTTCGCGACTTTTCCGTTGCTGCCCCAATTTGTCAATTTGCTCTTTCTGCCAGACGTAGCCCACGCCCGACCCGCCAATGAGCAGGCAGAGCAAAAACGCCTTTAAGGCCGGGCCAAAACGAATGGCCGCTGACTGCGATTTACGATTTCTTGCCATTTCAATTCTCGAAAATTCAAAGCTTTTCCAGGACCCGTAGCTGGGCGCTGCGACTGCGCGGGTTTTGTCCCAGCTCCGCCGCGCTGGCCGTGGCCGCTTTCCGGCTCACCCACTTCAGCTCGGGCCTTCGGGGCTGGCGCAATTCCGGAACATCCACCGGACCCGCAAACGTGTAATCCCGTGCTCGGGCGCGCCCGAACTCTTTCACCACCCGGTCTTCGAGCGAGTGGAACGTGATCACCGCGAGCCGGCCACCGGGCCGCAGCACGCTCAACGCGCCCACCAAACCCTGCTGCAAGGAACCAATCTCATCATTCACAGCAATCCGGAGTGCCTGAAAAACTCGCGTCGCCGGATGCGTCTTTTTCCCGAAGCGAGGCGCCAGCCGTTCGATCAACTCAGCCAACTGACGGGTCGTCAAAAACCGGCGTTGCTCCCGATCGGCAGCGATCGCCCGAGCAAAGCGGCGGGAATGCGCCTCGCCGCCCAGTTCCCAAAATATTCTCGCAAGCTCATCGACCTCGGCGTTGTTGACCAAATCGGCTGCCGTCAACGCCTGGCTCGCATCCATCCGCATATCCAGTGGTCCGTCGTGCTGGAAACTAAAACCGCGGCTTGCGGTATCTAATTGCGGCGAACTCACGCCCAAATCCATCAACACACCGTCACAGCTCCCGGCTGGCACCCACTCGGCCAGTTGAGCAAAGTTGGCCTGCCGCAGCTCGAATCGGCCGACAAACCCGGCCAATCGTTGCCGGGCCGCCTCAATGGCTGCGCCATCGCGATCGCACCCATACAACCACCCATTCGGAGAACTCGCCGCCAAAATGGCTCCCGCGTGTCCACCCCCACCGAGGGTCGCGTCGACGTAGCGCCCGCCGGGTGTCGGGATCAAGCCCGCCACCGCCTCCGGCAGCATCACTGGTTTGTGATCGAATTCTGGCACTGTGCATTGGCTCTCGTTAATTCACTGTTTACCGGCGCCAAATAACCGGCCTGCCGGCGGCACCCGACTCGGCCCTGCTGGCACCACCTCGGGCTCCACTCCGCCTCTCACCTCGTCCGCGCGCTTCCCAGCGGGAGCCTCGCGGGCCCGAACTATTTCCAGGTCGCTTTCGCTCAGGTCGTTGCGGACTACCTTCACGCCGTCCAATGACAACTCAGCTTGAACCATGGGTTGTCCATTCGAGTGGCCGAACGTTCTGGCCTTCTTTGCCCGTGTCCACAACAGGAATGCTCTGACCGCGGAGTTGCTCCGGGCAGGTAAATCCAGAGATTTTCTTTCCTCCTTCATTGGGCCGCCATCATTCTTGACGAAGCCCACGCTGCTGGTCTTTTGGTTGTTGCGATCCGGGTCCGCTTCTGTGCTGAGTTGCTCGCCGTTACGTTCCCCGGCGGCAGCGTTCCCTCCCGTGCCACCCGCTCCTTTCGAACCTTCCTGGATCGGCTCTTGGGTTCCGGCGCCGGCGCCGGGCTTCTCAGGGAACACGGTGGCTCGAAACGGATTCTTCTTCTCCCCGAACTTCGGCAAAGCCCTTTCAGCAGGCAGATGGTATCGGCTCTCGGCGTTCTTTAGGCCAACCAGACACTTTCCGGCAGTTAATAATCGGAGCAGGCTCATAATTATTCCATTAACTTGAAAGCCTCCGGTGCCATCACGGCATCCGCGGCCTTCACGTTATCGTACCGTCCAGGACTCCAAATCTCGAATCGGTCCAATAACCCCACCAGGACCGCTTGCTCGGTTATCCCCGCAGCCTTCGCCATCGCTTCGGGCAGGCAAATTCGTCCGGTTTTATCCACCGGCGCCTGAACCGACTCGCCGCCGATGAACCGCTTTAAAACTACCTTGTTGGGATCGCTATTGGACATGGCGGCAATGTCCTTCATGAGCCCCGCCATCTGTTCTGGAGGCAGGACTCGGACGCATGACCCGGCTTGGGATTTGGGCCAGAGAATAAGCGTGAATTCGATGCCTGGCTTGGTTGGCCGCCATTTCGCCGGGATCTGGATGCGCCGCTTTTCGTCTACTCCATGACGGTAGGACGAATTGTAGTACGTCGGTTCGTTATGTTCGGTCTGATCCATCGCGACTTATTCACCGGCTCGGCCACACACTGCTCTTGCCCCACTACGCCCCACTATTTCCCATTATAACCCACCTTATGTCAACAATTTTTTATCGTGGTTATTCAAATGTTATTCACAACCCCTGCCCGCCTCGCCGTTCCTCGCTTGTCACCTGCCCTCCGACTGGTGATCTTGGACTCGCATGCGCACGGCCGACTTCGATTTTAAAGTGCCCGCGGAACTGGTGGCTCAAACGCCTACACCTCGGCGGGACGCCTCACGCTTGTTGGTTGTGCATCGCAACTCGCGCGAGCTGGAGCATCGCCGGTTCAGCGATCTGGTCGATTATTTGCGGCCCGGGGACGTTTTGGTCCTGAATAACTCACGGGTGATCCCGGCGCGACTACGCGGCGTGAACTCGAAAACCGCCGGCCAGTTTGAGCTGTTGTTGCTCGAAGAGGCCGGTCTGAATGACTGGTGGACGATGGTGCGGCCGGGTAAACGCGCCCGCGAAGGCACTCGAATCTCACTCCGAGACTCGAACGGAGCACGGACTCCGATTGAAGCGACCGTGCTCGAAAAGAACGAGGAAGGCCATCGGCGGCTGCGATTCGCCGGTGTGCCAAACATCCTTGGTGTCGTTGATCAGATCGGGGAAATCCCGCTTCCGCCCTACATCGAGCGGCGAGGCGCGGCCACCCTGGACCAGGACCGGGAGCGGTATCAGACCGTGTTCGCACATCCCGCTGGTTCAGTCGCGGCGCCGACAGCTGGGCTGCACTTCACCGAAGCAATACTCCAGCGCATTCGCCAAATGGGCGTGGAAGTGCGTTTCGTAACGCTCCATGTCGGCCTCGGAACCTTTGCGCCGGTGAAGAGCGAGGACTTAGCCGGACACCTGATGCACGAAGAAAGGTATGAACTAGCCCCGGAGACCGCCAAGGCCATCAACCGCGCGAAATCCGCTGGAGGCCGAATCCTCGCTGTGGGGACAACCACGTTACGGGTTTTGGAAACCGTCGCCAGCACAGCAGCAGGCCCACTTGTCCCCGGCTCGGGGCGTACCCGGATCTTTATCCACCCGCCCTATGATTTTAAAGTCGTCAACGCACTGCTGA
>JANXQE010000335.1 GCA_025356925.1 Limisphaerales bacterium
GGCAGGGTCCACGATGCGGGCCTGGCCTGCCGGACAATCGATGACGTCGCCTGCCTGGACTGCGAGCGCCGCATGGAGTTTCCAGAGAAACTGGCGTGGCTCCTTGGTAGTGTTTGCGATCCGGTATTTGAAATCCAGCCAGGGGCTCTCCGGGCGGAGGCGCATTTCGCGCTCGTACGCCAGCCCGATCTTCGATAGCCGACCGCGTAAGATGAGCGAGTCGCCTGAAATCTCCGCCGTCAAAGGCGTCGTCCAAAGCTCGCCATGATCCGGGCAGCCCACACCGGTGATGGTTTCGGGAAGATCGTTCGGGAGCAATTCGTCGATTCCGCCGTAAAAATTCGGGTCGTATTCGCTCCCGGCCGGTTTCAGCTCCAACGGCAGGGCCTTGTTGCGCCACAGAAACTCATAGCCGCTCTTTTTGTCGATGAGGCTAACGACCCGGCCGCCGACCCCCGGGGCAACATCGGCTCGGAGGTGCTCCGATTCGAGCCGCACGAGAGGGACGCCATCGAGTTGGAGGTTTTGACGAATCATCGGCAAGGGATTTGGCTACCAAAACCTGATGTAGATGCCAACCAGGATCGCGGCGAGCAACACCCACCAGAGCCAGAGCTTCGCGTACCAACCCGGAGGCTGCCCGGTGTGGAGCATCGATCGATCCCATAAGTTGGCGACGGGAGCTCGCCTCAAGACGAGCAAAGGAACCAGCAACGCCACTGTGCTTACCAACAGGCTCAGGGCCATCGCCGAAGGACTAACTGCGGACATCCAGATGACCAAACCGATCACCGCCGCCCCGACACCTAAGCTGAGCCTCGTCTGCGGCCGGCTCAGAACGATCATTACCACCAGCGAGATCAGTCCATACGCACCCGCAAACACCATCGGGTTTTCCAGATTCGTTGGCAGGAAATGAACGTCGCGGTCGGCCAGGATCGCTTTGATCAGGATGAACGGAGCAGAGAGTAGTGACAACCACAGGCATACCAGCGCGCCACGTTCCTTCGCCGGTTTCCAAAGGGCGCCCGCCAGGAAAACCACCACTACCGGGGCGGCCATCGGCGCCAGGATGTCCTGAGCGTAGCGGAAGATATTTTCCCAGCGCATCACAATCGGTGCGAGCAACGCCCCGGCCAGTAGCGCAAGGGCCCCCGACCAACGGCCAACGCTGACCAGCCGCGCTTCGGACCATCGGCGCCCACCCGACTGCTGCACCAGGTCGAGCGTCACCATCGTTGAAGTGGAGTTCACCAAACCGGAGACGGTGGACATAATGCCGCTGATGATGGCAGCCACGACCAAACCGCGCCATCCCTGAGGAACCACGCTGGCCACGACCGCGGGGTAGGCAATATCCGGATTGTTGAGGTGCGGATTGAGGACGTGGTAAATCATGCCGGGAAAGCAGGTGGCCAGCGGGACCAGGAGCTGCAGCACTGCCGAGAATAACACGCCCATCTTCGCATGCCATTCGTCGCGGGCGGCCAGACAACGCTGGTTGATGTGTTGATTGTTAGTGTAATACCAGACATTGGTCGAAAGCATCAACACCACCAGCGCAGTCCAAGGCACCTCATGGCTCGCGGGGGTAAATAAATGTGCCCGCTGGCCGCCTCCCAACACCGCGGCGAAATCCCAATGGATTTTGGCGAGTCCGGCAAAAAACACATAGATTCCACCGCCTAACAAGAGCACGCACTGGAGGGTGCTGGTCCAGGCCACCGCCGTCAGGCCTCCGTAAACTGTGTAGGCGCCGGTCACTACCGCCAGCAGCCACACCGCCCCCAGCCGATTGATCCCCCACATTTTTTCGAGGGCGAACCCGCCTGTGTAAAACACCAGCGCGAAGTTCACCAGCACGTAGCTGCCAATGGTCAAACAGGCGTAAAGCCGGCGGGAGCGTGGACCAAACCTGCGCTCCAGATATTCCGGCATGGTGGCGATGTTGTTCCGCACGTAAAGCGGCACAAAAACCCAAAGCAAGAGCGACAAACCCGGCCAGACAAGCCATTCCCAGTTGGCCACCGGCAGCCCTAGTTTATAGGCATAGCCGATTTCACCCACAAACTGCTCCGAGCTGACCCCCGCGGCGACGATCGAGAACCCTATTACATACCAGGGCAGCCGGTTGTCGGCCCGGAAGTATCCTTTAATTGAGGTGTGTTGACGGCGAGAGGAAAGAAACCCGATCGCCACCACGAGCACGAGATATCCAACGCAGATTGCGAGATCGATGCTGGTGTACATGCGCTGCGACGGCCGAACCGTCCATCCAAGCTAGTGGGCAGAGGAGAAGATCTGCCACGCAGAATGTCCAGATAATTAGGCGGAGCGCACCGAGGGGGGCACGTCCGAGCACTGTCCCCCGGGCGCGCGCGCTTACTGCCTGGACCGAGGGCTGCCCTACAACGAAGCGTCAAAGGTGGACTCAACCGACGGCCTGTGTCCCGAAGGGACAGACGACAATAATCCACCGTTTCAACGGTGGGTGGAACGATGCAAACCGGTTCGGCAGTCCCGTTAGGGACGGCAGATACCAGACGTTCTCAAATGGCTGAGCGCTGGACGGTTCAGAAAACCAGGTCGATTCTTTCGTCCCTATCGGGACTTGCGGGTTTGGGTTCGTCCGAGGCCCACCCATGAATGGGTGGGCTATTTTCGCATATCCCTGCGGGACAGGACAAAAAACCGGCTCTGGACGTGACTCAAATCCTAGTGGCATTAGGCATTCTCGCCCGGAGCAAGGCTCGAGTTAACCAACGACATCGACCTGCTTCGGGCGGTGGGAGGTTCGGGTTTTGCTGCGGACCAGAATGTCCGCGCGCCGACTACACCAATCCCAACCGGTCCCGGGCGTAGGTGAGGCTCTGTTTGACATTGCTCAGCTCCAAAGCGAGTTGTTGGTCGACAGGCAGCTCGGAGACTTTCACAAAAGCGTTCGGTGAGCCGCGGGCTTTGGTTACGCGCAGGGCCCTCGCCAGGTCGCGGGCGGGCGTATCGGGCATGCTGACCCAAAATTCGTCGCGCAATATCGGGACATTAAGCGGATCACGGGTGATGAGTTCGAGATTCAAATGCACGTCGGGCTTGGCGTCGTGGAGAATCTTCACCAATGCCGGAAGGTCCAGGATGCCCTCGCCCAAGGGCACGTCAGCAAACCAAAAACCGTCCGGATTCTCGCGCACGCCTTGGTCCTTAAAGTGAACCGTGAAAGCAAAAGGCGCATACGCGCGCGCGATTTCGATCGGATCCTCCACCAGGGTGAAGCTGTTGCCGACGTCCACGCACAACCCGATATACTCACTGTTGAGGCGCTTGATCGTGTCGAGTTTTTCAGGGATACGCTGGTCCTTGTGGTTTTCAACCGCCAACCGGAACCGATGACGAGCCAAAACGGGCTCCGCCCACTGCAGCGACTGAAGGCCATGCTGCTCGGCCTGCTGGAATTCTGCCAGGGACTTGAATGTCTCGTAGCGGCGGCCTGGCAGGATCACGGTGCGGGCCAGCGTCGCGCCCGCAGCTTGAGCCGATCGGATGCTTTCTTCAAAACGCTCGACGTCATCGGCTGACTTCGGCGGGGCAACGCTGGCTTCGATGTACATTCCGTACGACTCGGAGCTGCGGCGCAGTTCTGTCACCCGCGGCGTGTCCTGGGCGCCCAGGTCGACCTGAATGCCCGCTGCCCCGAGGTCATGGCTCTCTTCAAGCAACGCCAGCGCTGGAGAAAGTCCCTCGTGGCGGCCAGCCCATCGGTTTTTTTGGTGAATCCCGAAGGCGTAGGTTACGATGCCCATCCGCGTCCGTTGGGGCGTGGTCTCGGCAGCATCACCTGCAGTTGCCCCGACCAGGAGCGCCGAGCCGGCGCTCGACAGGGTCAGGATCGCCTCGCGCCGGTTGATGGATTTCATGGAAGCCTCACAGTTTCGGCAGGAGCTTAAGCACCGCGTCACTTGGCCGGGCAATTACATGGGCAGCGATGAGTTTTCCCAGGCCCTCGACTTTTGCTTTGCCGGTCTCAACGGCAGCGGAAACCGCGGACAACTGACCTTGGATGACGACTGTCACGTAACCGCCACCGAGCTTCTCTTTGCCCACAACCTCCACGCTGGCGGCCTTGCAAGCGGTGTCGATGGCCTCAAACACTGCGGTGAAGCCTTGGGTTTCGATAAAGCCCAAGGCCATGGAGGTTTCGTGGTTCATAATGGTCGGTTGCGATGTGGTGCTGTGGGTGGGATCAGGAGAGCCTGGCGGCGCGTCATCAACCTGGAACACGACCGCCTGTTGAATGAGCGGGCTGAACTCGGCTTGGGAACGAAGGGCGGCGACGGCGCTGGGCGAGACTTGCGTCAAAACGGTGCTGGTCGGCCGGCCGCCCATTTGTTCGGCGACACCGCGGCCGGCCGCGATGGCAATCTGGACAGCCGCTGTGGTCCCGGTGACCTTAATGCAAACCCCAGAGAGATCGTTTAGCTCGAGTTGAAAGATGTTCACTGCGGCCGCTTTGAGCATGGTGTCGATAGCGACTATGGCAGGGGTTAGCCCGGTGGTCTCGAGCAGACCGAGCGTTCCGGTCATACCAGGCCTTGCTTGCGAAGCTCGCGCAGGACCTCATCGGCGATCTTGTTGACGCGATAAGGCTCGAGCTCGCTTCCCCGCGATGGGCAGCCTTCGGTCGGAGCTGCCACATAGCCAAAATCCGCTAAAATGCAGCGAAGCAAGCCTTGCAGCTTTTCACGGTTGACCTGCTGAGTCGGGCTGAGAGGCTGGCGACTGCGGCCCATGTCAAAGCCCCGCAGTTCAACCGCGGCGCGAAACCCCTCGGGAAAATCGGCCGAGTAGAGCATCGCATCGAACAATTCGAGCAGACGGTATTGTAGCGTCATGGCGGGCTCGAACTGGCGCGAGCGAGCCAGGTCATACATTTGGCGAGTCAGTTCCGGAACGACGCCGCTGGTCGCATGCGTGCCGCCGTCGGCGCCGACCATGAGCATCGGGACCAGCACAGCTTCCCAGCCGGTGAGAAAGGAAAACTCTGGGCGGTACGGGCGGATCCCGGCGATCATGCGCATCATGAATGCCAGATCGCCCGAGGAATCTTTGATCCCCACCACTCGTTCCAATTCTGCCAGCCTGCGAATCGTCGGCACGTCGATCGGGCTGGCGAACATAGGGATGTTGTAGAGCGTGACGTCAATCGGACTGTTGAGAGCGATCTCGCGGAAGTATGCGTAGACTGATTCCGGGCTCAACCGGTAGTAAAACGGCGAGACGATGGCAACGGCGCGAGCGCCGAAACCGGAATAGGCCTCGCAAGCCAGAATGGTTTCTCGCGCGTTGGCTTCCGCCGCCCCGGCCAGCACCGGCACACGCCCGGCAGTTTGTTCGCAAACGATTTTTACAATCTGTCGCCGCTCGTCGGCCGTGAACCGAACAAATTCGCCCGTCGACCCATTGGGGTACAGTCCATGAACTCCCTGCTCGATGAGCCAATCCACATAACGTCGCAGTTCGGATTCGTTGATGCGCCCCTCGGCATCAAGCGGCACCATGTGCGGTGTCAGGATTCCAGTTATTTTCGCGGCCATGTTGGGACCTGGTCTTACCCGACGCCTAAAGCCTTTAGCTCCGCATCCCACGGCTTTCGATACGGGCGCACCAAAAGGTCATTCGCTGCCGCGTCGTTGACGATTTCTTCCTTGGTGGCATCCCACGTTAGCTTACGCCCGGTCTTGAGCGACAGGTTCGCCAAGTGACAAGTGGTCACAACCCGATGACCGCTTTCCAGGTCGGTCAATGGCTGCTGGCGGGATTTGATGCAATCGAGAAAATTCCGCTGATGCCGGCCGTAGTCGCCCACTGCATCACCTGTCTCATCCTTGGCGCCCACGGCCCACTGCTCCGGTTTTGGAGGCTCGAGCCCCGGGTTAACTTGGGGACCGCCCACCGGATGGCCGCCAGGCAAAACACGCGCCACCAAATTGTTTGGCGACACTTTGGGATCGCCCCACATCTCATAGCCCGTCCGGGACACCGCCAAGGTTCCCTTCGTGCCATGGAAGAGCAAGCCCCCCATGCCCTGGCCGGTGCGCCCGGCGGAACATTCCCGATACTGGCATACGGCGGTAAACCCGGGATACTCGATGATTGCGTCCTGGCGATCCGGCACCTCGCAGTTGTCTTTCAAGAAAAATCGCCCGCCGGTGCTATAGACCGAGGCAGGCGCCTGGACATCGAGAAACCAATGGACCAGGTCCAGAGAGTGCTGACCGAGGTTGGTCATCTGACCGCCCGAGTAATCCCAAAACCAACGGAAATGATAGATGCCGCGGTTGGGATTGTACCTTCGGAACGGGGCCGGGCCGAGCATCATATCCCAATCGAGGTCGTGCGGCGGATCCTGATCGGGTGGATTGCCAAAGCCAGGCATGGCATTGCGAAAATAATTGCTTTGAATCGAAACGATCTCGCCCAGGGTTCCGCCACGGATGAGTTGGCGCGCCCGGGCGAACTGCGGACCCGATCGGTTCTGGGTGCCCACCTGTACTACCCGTTTGTGGCGCGTGGCTACCTCCACCATCCAGCGTCCCTCTTTCACAAAAAGCGTTTGCGGTTTTTCAACGTATACGTCCTTGCCCGCGGCGCAGGCCAGCATCGTCATCAAGGCATGCCAATGGTCTGGCGTCGTTACAAATACCGCGTCCACATTCTTATCGTTCAGCAATTGCCGGAAGTCGCGGTACGGCTTGGCGCGGCCGCCGGTCAGAGACACAGCCGCATCGAGCCGCGGTTGGTAGGTGTCTGAGAACGCGACGAGATCGACATCCGGCTGCGCCAAAAGAGCCCGGGTGTGGATCCGCCCGATTAGCCCGAACCCGATCAGACCGACTCGAATCCGCTCATTGGCTCCGAGCACGCGTCCGGCAGACAGGGCGGTGAGGCTGGTAAATGTGGCTGCGGTCTTAACGAATGCCCGCCGGTTGAGGTTACGGAGAGACGCTGCATCCGGTTCGGCGAACGGGGCTTTCATGCTTGGGATATTAGCGCAACTCCCAAGCCGAACGTCAAAAGGAATTCCTGTCGGTCGAAAGACCATCCGTCCGCCGTTGTCGGCTGCAGTTGGCCGGGCCTCCGGGGCTACATCCCTAGCTTGCTGAGTTCCGCTTCGAGTGCGAGTTGGAACTGCTGGAGGTCCGCAGGTGGCGGGCGATAACCTGGCTGCTGTGCCGCGAGCCCCAACCGCCCAGCCTGATCAAGATACCAGTCGGCACGATTTCCGTCGCTGAAGGTCACCTTGCCACTGACCACCGCGCCCGGCTTGGCCAGGTGATCCACCGACACGGAAACCCCGCCAGGCGCCGCAGGCTGGTCCGTGCTAACGGGAGGCGCCGCTGGGTTTGGTGGGACCGATTGGGCTGGCGAGTTCACCGGAGCGCTGGAGGCGGCCAAAGCGGACTGGACGGGTTTGGGTCGCTCAACATCTTTGGGAGTCAGCTTCAGGTCATCCACCAGCAACCGAACCTCCATGTACGTCAGTCGTGCTCCCAACTCAGAGTTCAGGCGGTTCTGAATCTCGGAGAGCTTCAGCCCTTGCCCAATCCACTCCGTTACCTTTTTCCGTTGTGACTCATCCAAGTTCATAGTTCGACTGCGCTCGTTCGTGTTGTTCGGCTGCCTTTTCAGCAATGCTTCAGGACACACTCTAGCGTAGTCAAAGTCCGCGCACAGCCAAAATCGCGGATTTCATTATTGGAGGGGCGCATCCCAACAAAATCATGATTGAGCGGTCAGACCGGCCATCATCAATGCTTTTTGATAATCTTCAGGACGGTCGATGTCTAGATCCAGGCCTGGATCGTCACACTCGCAACTGGCGACCTCCCGAAGCAGCAAGAAGTGCTTGAGGTCCGCCGATCTGGATTTGGCGAGTTCGAAGAACACATGATTGGGGAGCACTACAGGATGGAATCGCCGGCCATCACGAGTGGGCTGACAAACCAGGGTTGGATGCTCCGCGGCAAACCGGACTAATTGCTGCAAGGTTTCGCGTCGAAGGTGCGGTTGGTCACCCAAAACGATCGCCCAATGCGTGAGGGATGCCTGCCAATCGGGCCATCGTGCCGCGCAAACAATTGAGCTAAACATGCCGTCATCGGCGTTAGGATTCGCGATGCGGTCTTGCCGGGGAAAACCAAGCCGATCAAGTTCGGCGGGTATAACCGAATCGTCCGCCGCGTACACCACGGTGATTTGGTCTGCCTGTAGTGCGTGCCATTGACGTATCAGATGGCCCAGGACGGAAGTCTCGCCCCAAGACAGCAACAGCTTGGCCCGCCCCATTCGCGTCGAGCGCCCCGCCGCCAGAATAATCACTCCTGAACGGAAACGCGACCCCGTCATCTCTTTGATCACTAGTTTGGAATTATTTGGTCCCCGAGAAGGATGACCTTACCACGTCAGGCCACCAATGTAGCCCCGACATCGGCGTGGTCCGCTCTGGTCAGCAACCATCCCATCAAGGTCAGAAGCACGCCGGCTCCCAGCAAGGCGATGGCGCGAGGGCGGTTTGGCGCCACGGCCTGCAAGGGTGCTACCGCATCCTCAACCACTGCAACCGAATCTACCGGCAGTTGCGAGTCGGTCTTCTCCATCGCGATT
>JANXQE010000327.1 GCA_025356925.1 Limisphaerales bacterium
AGCCGGCACAGTTCCAGGGCCGGTAGCCCAACCTCCTGAGGCTGCACCTGCTATCGGGCGAGCATTGGATTCCACCGTGTTGGCACCAGTGCCGGAGCCGTCGATCGAGGTCACACCGTCCGCCGAGGTCGGGTCGTTGACAATGTTCCAATCGCGGCTGCCCGCCGTGAGGTCTTCGCGAGCCATGAGCCCGCCCTTGCTCCAGTTGGATACCTTGGTGAAGCTGACCTGGCGCACGACGACGTCGAAGTCATTGGTCTTGGACTCGTAGCTGAAGTTAAAGCCATCAGCCACATCCCAGATGTCGCTGCCTTCGCAGGCGATCGTGAAGGCACCGGCGGCTTCGCCATACATATAGCCAGGGAAACCAATGAATCCCGCTTGGCCGACAAGAGCCAGTGAGTCGCCGATATCGACGTTGACCAAAGGTGAGGAAGCGACGCTCAACGTTGCGCTGACCGGCGCGTTGCCCGAGAAGTCCGTGATGCCCGTGAAGGTCAACGTGATCGGCCCGGTCGGTTCCGAGGCGAGCAGCAATTGAACGTGCCGCACGTCGTTGGTATCGATCCGGATGTCGGTGATGGTGGCGCCGCCTCCGGAGACGGAGTAGTTGGCGAGTGCTGAAATGGACGCCAAGTCCATGTACTTGGAGAAACTGACTGAAATCACCGGCAAACCACCTTCGTCAAACGAAGCGGCATAGGCAGTCGGTTTGTTAGTATCGGCGATCACCGTTAATACAGCGGTGGAGCTGTTACTCCAAGTGGCGATGCCCAAGGTGCGGATGGCCGCGACATATTGGCCGTTGTTGTCCGCCGGCTTCAATTGCGGGGTCGTGTAGATGGACGTCGTGGCTCCGGGGATTAGCGTGCCGTTCTTATACCATTGGAACAGAACGTTGGGAAACCTCACGAAGGACCCAACCCCGGCAACATCACCACTTTTGTTGAAGAGGCCCGTCGTTCCGATGAGGATCGGGCCGTCCGAAACGCCGCCAGCCGCGAAAGTCGCGGCTGTGCCGCTGAGCGCAGTCTCGTTAGCCGGTTGGTTGGTGAAAGCCACGTAGGTCGCCGTGTTGGGCGCGTTGAATCCGAGGAGGTTCCCAGCGATTGAGCTGTCTGTTCCATCAGCCGGATCCGGGTCCCCGTGTTTGATGGCCGTGACTCCCACGCTGTCTCCGCCGCCACCTTCCTGGTGCCACACCTCAATGTAATAGTGGTTGCCGGCGGTTAGCTGGATGCCCGCGGCAGAAGGTGCTACGCCAGTGGCGTTGGTCCAAGTGGCCGAGTGCTTTTGGTTCAAGTCGGCTCCGCCGCCATTGTCGGACCCCCAGGTCAGCGCATTGCTCCAACCGACCTGCTGGCAGACCAGCCGTTTATTGTTCGGATTTGAATCCGTGCTGATGAAGAAGTCGTTATGGTCATCACCAGTGGTAATGAAATCATAAGCGCCGCTCGTGGCGGGCACAAAGTAACCGCTGACCCGGTTCACGTAGGTGTTGCCGTTTTCGTTATTAACGCCCGCTTCAAACGCCGGAACCGCCATAACGAAATCAGGTGGGCCGAAGCCGCCACCTTCGGGCACCGTCAGGTCACCGCCCTTGTTGAGCCAGTATTCCATTAGGGCGAGGCCCTGCTCGAAAACAGCCTTTTGCACGGTGAGCGTAACGACGCTGCTGGTGATCGACAGACCGCCTTCGGCCGTTGCCGCGATCAGGTCGAATGTGCTGCCAGTGTCCGCAGCGATGGTGGTGAATGCGTAGCTGGTGCCGGTGGCTCCGGGAATGTTCGTGCCGCTTCGTTGCCACTGATAGAGGATCGAAAACTCGCTGTCAGAGGTGGCTCCGCCGGCGAAGATGGGAACAGAACCTTCGAAGACCGTGGTGTTCTTGGGCTGATTGGTCCAGGTCAGTTTGGTGACCGGGGTGGTTACCAGCGACAACTGGCTTGCCGGAATGGGCGGAGTACCGTTGGTCGGATCAACTGTCCCGACGAGTTGCGCAAGAACGCCCACGTTCTCTCCGCCTCCACCCTGATGGTGATCGGCTTCGATGTAGTAAGGCGTCCCGGCCGTCAACTGGATACCAGCCGAAAAAGGCGAGACACCAAGGTCATTCGTCCATTGGTCGGAACGCTTTTGACTGAACAGGGTGCCGCCGGAATCCGTCGCATTGGTCGAGGCCCACTCGCGTGGGTTACTCCAGGCGGTTTCTTGAGCGATGAGCTGCTTGTTCAACGGGGTGGCATCCGTGCTTAGGAACACATCGCTGTCATCGTCCGAAGAAAGGAAGAAAACGTACTTGCCTGTCGCGGGCGGCAGAAACCAGCCGCTGACCCGTTCCGCATAGTTGTTAATATTGTCGTTGGGAAGGTTCTCGAACCCGGTATAGTTCAGCGGGGATGCCGAGCCGTCTTCGGTCGAGACTCGAACGCTACTCGCGGGCCCAGTATTGCCATTCTCGACGTCAGCCCGGGCAAAACCAAGGAACCGCTCGATCTTCACTCCGTTAGTGTAGGCGACCGTTCCAGTATTCACAGTCAGTTTAGCAACCAGACTGGTCGAGGACAAGCTGTTGCTGTAGGAGAGGGGCAGGGTCACGACGCATTGAAATTGGGCATTGTTGTCTGCCGCCGTGGTCAGGAAGGTGTATTGCTGGTAGGCGCTGTTGGTGATCACCGTTCCGTTCCGCGACCATTGATAGACCAGCGGGTCAGGGAGCGAGTCATCAACAACGTAGGTGAAAGTGGCTGAACTGCCAGCGAAAGCAGTGCCATTCGTGGTCTGCACCTTTACGGTGAGCGAGGCAGGGATGGTGAAGCCATAGCCAATCAGCGAGCCGGTTAGTGAGCTGGCGTTTCCGTTAGTCGGGTCGGCGTCGCCAACATACTTGTACGTAGCAGCAAGATCGTCGCCGCCACCGCCTTCATGATGCACGGCTTCCATCCAGTATTTTTGGCCCGCGACCAGAGGAATCCCGTTCTTGAACGGGACCGTCGTGCCGCCATCGGGTGAGAACTGATCGGAGCGCTTATTTGGTATGGCCGGGGCACCGCCTCCGTTGATGGTCCATTCGTTGATGTTTCCCCAACTGGTTTCCTGACAGACCAGGCGCTTATTCAACGAGGTGGAGTCGGTGCTGAGGAAGAAGTCTCCGTCGTCGTCCGAAGTAAAGAAAAACACGTAGTTCGTGGTGGCCGGGGCGATGAAAAGACCGCTGACCCGGTTGACGAAATTGTCTATGTTCGGACAGGTCTGCGGGACGGCGAAAATGTCTAAATCGATCGTGTCGGTGGCCGGCAGCCCTGCCAAACCTTGTTCAACCTGTACCCTGGAGGGGCTGGATACCCCGTTTGGATTAGTGGGGGTCCACCATTGTTGGCGCAAGACGCCCGGGGTGAACACAGTGGTCTGTGCCCCGGCGTGGCCTGCAAATAATAGCAGGGAAGCGGATATGCCTAGCAGTCTAATTGGTTTCATGGGGTGATGAGGTTATAGTTTTTCGG
>JANXQE010000338.1 GCA_025356925.1 Limisphaerales bacterium
TCGGGGACGATGATAAATAAAGGATGGCGCCGTCTCGCTGGGTAATCCGGACAAAGCGATCATTGAGCGCTGGCGCATAGCGCACCTCAACCTCTTGCCCCACTTTCGCCTGGCCCAGGTGTTCAACCTCGTTGCGGACCAGTTCACCGATTTGCCGCGCCCGTCGCAGTTGGTTTTCCCTCAAGGCCCCGACGAGCGACGTCTGCAACGCAAGATAGGTTGCCACCGCGAGCAACGCGAAACAGCCCGTCAACACCCCGGCGTACCAGCCGATCAATTGAAATTTGAGCGACCGGGCGTTCATGTCTCCTTGCCGTCGCTGATTGAATAGCCCGCTCCGCGCACGGTGTGGATGAGCTTGGTCGGAAAGGCATCGTCGACTTTGGTCCGCAGATGGCGGACATACACATCAACGATATTGGTCAGATTTTCGAAGCTTTTGTCCCAAACGTGCTCGACAATCATCGTTCGAGAGAGCACTTGCCCAACATGGGAGAGGAGGAATTCGAGCAAGTAATATTCTTTCGCGGTCAGTTCGATGCGCTTTCCAGCCCGTCTGACCTGCTGACTCAGGCGATCCAACTCAAGGTCAGCCACCCGGAGCACCTGCGACCTCTCAGTTGGCGGCCGGCGCAACAATGCCTTCACGCGCACCAATAACTCAGCAAAGGCAAAGGGCTTGGTCAAATAGTCGTCCGCGCCGGCCTCAAAGAGTTCAACTTTGTCGTTCGTGCTGTCGCGGGCGGTGAGCACCAGGACGGCGGCCGTGATACCTTGCTGACGCAACCGTCGCAGCAGTTCAGCACCCTTGATGCCCGGCAGCATGAGATCCAGAATGATCAGGTCGTACGGCCGCTTGGAGGCCATTTCCCACCCGATATTCCCGTCGGATGCCACGTCCACGGCGAACGTCTCTGCCCGCAACCCGCGGGCAACGAAGTCGGCCACTTTTTTTTCGTCTTCTACCAGCAACAGGCGCATAGCGATCAGGATCAGATGTAAATGCTCTGACGTGGATAAGATAACGTTAGTTCATCAGAAGACCATTAATGCAACATTAAATTCCATTCATTAAAACTCTTTCATAATCCACGACCGGCCATGGTTAGCATGGTGTTCTGGGACGGTTGGGTTGACCGCTTTTCTTAATTCTCGAGCCCGCTCCCACCGTCCTTGCATATTAGCGATAAGTTGAGTAGACACTCTTTCACGAGACCGAAACCAGAAGTATGAAACCCTTTAACCTTGCGCGTGTGGCGTTCTGTGCCGCCCTGTTGTCTCCCTCGGCCGATGCTCAGAATGCAGCAATCCGGATTCAGGTCGATGCGTCGGATGCGCCACGAAGAATCCTTCATTCCGAGCTTCGGATTCCGGTTCGGACAGGCAAATTGACGCTGCTTTACCCGAAGTGGATTCCGGGAGAACACGGTCCCAATGGCCCCATTACCGACCTGGTGGGGCTGAAGGTGACAGCGGCTAACCAGGCAGTGACGTGGGAGCGCGATCCCGAAGACATGTTCGCCTTCAACCTCGAAGTCCCCGAGGGATCGGCCGTTCTGGACGTTGCCTTTGATCTTCTCTTGCCCTCTGCCTCTGGCGCTTTCACAGCCGGAGCTTCGGCCTCGGACAAACTGGCCGTGGTCAGTTGGAACCAGGTACTGCTGTATCCGAAGGGTGCCAAAGCGTCTGAATTGACCTACTCTCCCAGCCTGAAGCTGCCGGCAGGCTGGAAGTTCGGGACCGCCCTCCCCGTGGCAAGTGAGTCTTCGCCAACGATCCAGTTTTCCCCTGTCAGCCTCGAGCGACTGGTGGATTCGCCAGTGATAGCGGGCATCTATTTTCGGACCCTCGACCTGACGCCTGGCGCAAAGCCGGGGCACTTCATCCACGTCGCCGCCGATAGTGCCGCCGCTCTGGAGGTCAAGTCGGAAACCACCCGGCATTTTTCGCATTTAATCGCTGAGACCGGCGCATTGTTCCGTGCGCGGCATTACGAATCGTACCACTTCCTGCTGTCGCTCAGCGACCAGGTGGAGCATTTCGGACTCGAACACCACGAATCGAGCGACGACCGGACGGTGGAAAAGTACCTAACCGATGACGATGCTCTGAAAGGCTTTGCGATACTCTTGCCGCATGAAATGACGCATTCCTGGAACGGCAAGTACCGCCGCCCGATGGGGCTAGCCACTCCTGACTACCATCAGCCGATGAAAGGAGAACTGCTGTGGGTGTATGAGGGGCTGACGGACTACCTCGGAGCGGTGCTCGCAGCGCGCTGCGGGCTTTGGACAAATAACGCCATTTTCCGCGAATACCTCGCCCTGGAAGCCGCTGCGCTCGACCACCAACAAGGACGCAAATGGCGGCCCCTCTCCGATACGACCGCGGCAGCTCAGTTGCTTTATCTAGCGCGGCCGGAGGGCGCGTCACGTCGCCGCAGCGTCGATTTTTACCCCGAAGGTGACCTGATTTGGCTCGAAGCGGATGTCCTGATCCGTCAGCGAACCCAGGGTCAACGATCGCTGAACGACTTCTGCCAAAAGTTCGCGGGCGGCCAGAACGGCCCGCCAAAAGTCGTGCCCTACACTTTGGACGAGGTGGTAGCAACGCTAAATGAAGTTGTCCCATACGACTGGCGCGAGTTTTTCCGGACCCGCGTTTACACGGCGAATCCTGGCGCGCCGCTGGGTGGGATCGAGAACGCGGGCTGGAAGCTGGCTTACACCAACACGGTCCCGGAATACCTCAAAATGATCGAGTCGGCCACCAAGACGACTCATCTCCAGTTTTCGCTGGGTTTAACCGTCAAGGAAGATGGGTACATTCTCGACGTGGTCGCAGACGCACCGGCCGACAAGGCGGGGATTAGCCCCGCCATGAAGCTGCTGGCCGTTAATGGCCGGCGGTGGACACCTGAACTTTTGCGCACGGCCATCAAGCTCACGGCTAGCGGAGAATCGGTGGAATTGCTCGTGGAGAACGCGGATTTTTTCAAGACCTGCCACCTGGACTATAATGAAGGTCAGAAGTATCCGGTGCTCACGCGAGATCAAACCAGGCCCGACCTACTGAGCGAGATACTGAAATCGCTCACGCCCGCACCTTAGGCTCTGATCCATAGAATTTGCTTTTTGTGGCGCTTGCGCGCACTTACTGCCTGGACCGAGGGTTGCCCTACAACGAACCCTCAAAGGAGTAGCTCAGAGTTCTAATCTGCCAGGGCAACTGCGCGGTCACAACTACGGTTTTTTGCGGCGCCGATCGCCAGCGGACGCTCCATCTCAAAACTCAAACTGCACATCGCTTAAGCGGCGATGAATCTCGCCCATAATGCGCCCCTCATCGGCCTCGCTCTTTGCCACAAAAGTAACACTAAATCGCAGGTAAGCACCGGTGTCATCCCAGGGTACGGTCGAAATCAGTTTCTCTGTAATCAGCCATTGGGACACTTGCTCCGCGCTCGCGAACTCGATGCGGGTTCGGTCGTGTTTCACCGCGGCACGAGGAGCTTTGACATACAGGAAGAATGAGCCCCTTGGCTTACGCGCCTGGAAGCCTGCCTGGGCCAGGACCTGCACCAGCGCGCTCATTCGGCGTGAATACTTGGCGGCAATTTTTTCGGTAATCTCCGGGTTGTCGAAGCCATGAGCCGCGGCGTGCTGGATCGCCAGGAACTGGCCAGAATCGGTATTATCCTTGATGTCGCTGTAGGCCTTCACGAGCAGTTCGTTGCCGGCCACAAACCCGCAGCGCCAGCCGGTCATGTTGAATGTCTTGCTGGAAGAATGGAGTTCGACGCCCACTTCCTTCGCACCGGGAGTGGCCAGGAAGCTCAACGGCCTGCCTTCGAAGACCAGCGCGGCATAGGCTGCATCATGGACGATCACCAGGTTGTTCCGCCGGGCAAACGCTACTGCCCGCTCAAAGAATTCCGGTGTCGCACTGGCGCCCGTCGGGTTGTTCGGGTAGTTCAACACCAGCGCCTTGGCTCTTCCCAGTGTCTCCTTCGGCACCGAATCCAGGTCGGGCAAAAAATGGTTCTCCGCGCTTAACGGGAGATTGTGCACCAGGCCGCCGTAATACTTAGCGTGGGTCCCGAACACCGGGTAGCCAGGGATCGTCATCAACGCACAGTCGCCGGGGTTGATGAGGACCGCGGGCAGGATGGACAGGGCGGCCTTGCTCCCGATGGAATGAACGACTTCAGTTTCCGGTTGGATTCCGGTCACACCGCAAACCCGTTCCAGGTAACGCGCCGCCGCCT
>JANXQE010000395.1 GCA_025356925.1 Limisphaerales bacterium
GCTTTAACTTCAGCTGCGAGTCAAAGACCAACGATTTTGACGTCGTCGTCCGCCAGGTGAGCTTCACCAAGCCTGATAACAACAGCAAGGGGGGGCTCATGATTCGCGAAGCCCTTACCCCTTACAGCCGCAATTGGAACATCGTGAACGACCCGACTTCCGGCGATGGGGTGCCGGCCCTTGACGGCACCGGCAACGGCGCGAACACGATCGAATGCAACTGTCGATCAACCAACGGGGTTAACGGCGCGGTCTCCTTGAGTTGGGCAACCGGCCCCGCCGCGGTGCCGAACTACCCGAACGCGTGGCTGCGTCTCAAGCGAACCGGGCAGACCCTGCGCGCCTTATGGTCCACCAATGCCGACCCGTCATCCAATTGGACTCAGGAGGCGATGACCGACCTGTCCACAAACTCCAATGGCCCGTTACCGCCGGCCGTGTATGTGGGCATAGCGTGCGCCGCTCATGCCAATGACTCTGTGTCTGCCACCGTGCTCAAGAACCAGTACCAGGCCTCTTTCACGAACTATAACAGCGCCTATATCGCGCCGAACACGCCGCCAGCAACGCTGTCCGCGACTATGTCGGGTGCCAACATTGTCTTCTCCTGGACACCGTTGGGCGGCACGCTGCAATCCAGCCCAATCGTCGGACCTGGCGCGACCTGGACACCAGTTGGTACGGCCAACCCTGCCACCGTCCCGGCGTCCGGTGACACCAAGTTCTTCAGGGTCGGCCCGTGAGGGAAGCGGCCATCCAACGATTTGGGCCGTAGCGGGAACACCGTCTTTTGCGAATGGCGGAATTGTCGCCTTGACACGGCGCGCTTCTCGGTCTCCGATCTCGGTGAGATGAGAAAGTGGTTAACCACAGGGCGGCGCTGGAACAGGTTTCCCGTTTATCCGTGTCTCTGCAACCACCAAGATAACGGGGCCAAGTACAGGATCGGAAAAGGCTTCGTCAGTGGAGGCTGGGTGTGGATGGTTCAGGGTATCTGCACGTTCAGCCTCGTGCTCTTTTCAGCCCCATTCGAGAGTTTCGCTGACGAAAGCGGCACTCCGGCGCCTACTCCAATCGGGCTCTACGAGGGTACGAATTCCCAGGCACTGCTCGAAGCCATCTTGCAGCTTCAGGGACAACTCCGGGCCAATCAGCTACACAGGTGCGCATAACTAAAGGGACATAGTGTTTACAGGAAGGGTTCCAGGTAGCCCTGCACTTGCTTCGGGGCCTCTACAATGCCTGACAATGTCCCATCCAAAACCTCGATAAACTCTTGCTCGGTGGCGTGATAACGATTGTGAGTGGCGTGCATCCGCACGTAATGCCAAACCGGTTCGATGGCATTGTACTCGGGACTATACGGCGGCAGCGGGCAAAGATGAAAGCGATGTCCGTAGCACGCTAGCCACTCTTGCACTTCGGGAGCCCTGTGGTAAGGCGCGTTGTCATGAATGAAGAAGACCTCCTGTTTGCGGTAGCGCTCTGCCACAGCCGTGAGAAACATCGTATAGGTCTGACCCTCGAAGATTTCCCCATGTGCGTAATAGAATCTGGGTCGGTAGAGATCCACCGCCCCAAATATCTTTTGGGTATTGCGCTGGCCGGTCGTCGGAATCATCGGCTGATGTCCGCGCCGCGACCAGGTCTGGTAGAGGGTCGGGGCTTGGCGGAAACTGGCCTCGTCGCCAAAGAGCAGCGCGGCGTTGCGTTCAGCGGTTTTTTTTAGCCTGGGATAGGTGTAGCGTTGCCATCGGTCCTGCTCCGCCGGATCGGCTTTGGCCAACTGGCGGCGCGGCCGCTGCACCGAGAAGCCCAGCGCCTTGAGCACTTTGCGCACGTGGCCGGGATGATAGCGGACATCAAACTCCTCCTGGATGACTCGCCCAATCATAGGCGAAGTCCACACGCCTGAAGAAAATCCATAAGCAATGGGTCCGCTATCGAGCACGCCGTCCAACTGTGATAACTGAGCGGAAGTCAGTTCCTTAGGACGCCCCGAGCGATGGCCTTCCAGTAGAGCTTGCCAGCCGTAACGTTCATACTCGCCCAGCCAAAACGACACTTTCGAGCGTGGCGCTTCGAGTAATTGTGCGATTTCACCGCTGGTGTGTCGCTGATGATTGAGCAAGACAGCGTGAATGCGGCGGGCTACACGGTGTGCCCGTCCTTTTCGGCCTCGCGTTTCAGAGCGGAGAGATCCTGAGCCTTCCTTGTTGTCAACCGAAGGAATCGCGCGCGCATGCCAGAAGTATAGCACCCGCCTCCTTACTTGTCCCTTTATGGATGCTCACCTGTGTAGCTACTGAGCAGACCGAAAAGCAA
Source organism: Limisphaerales bacterium (assembly GCA_025356925.1). Classification (GTDB taxonomy): domain Bacteria; phylum Verrucomicrobiota; class Verrucomicrobiia; order Limisphaerales; family UBA8199; genus JANXQE01. Next base: position 2,326 of record JANXQE010000395.1, read on the forward strand.
GCCAAAGAGGCTGCCGCTCTTACAGTGGAAGCGGTGTCGAATGGATTCCGCGAAAATGCGATCGACTTTTCTGCGCAGCAGCAGGCTTTTTCTGCCCTGAACGCGTGGGAATTGCAGGTGGTCCAGAGCTCGAACCGCGTCATATTCATTGCGACCGGTACGTTTGCTGCCATGGTTTTTTTTGCCATGCTCCTGACCGCGTACTTCCAATGGCGCACGGGTAAAATCTGGGGGGAGATTTCAACGGCCTTGCCGATAATGGTACGGGGGTTTGCCCGCGGGTCCGGTCTCGCGGCGTTGAGTGCGGACGACCAGCCATTACTTACGTCTGGTCAGGTTGCAGACTGGAACTCTCGTTTGCTCGCGGCGGTGGAACAGCTTGAGAAGCGCGGCCTCAAACTCGGCCCTGTTGCTGAAGCCGGCCG
>JANXQE010000411.1 GCA_025356925.1 Limisphaerales bacterium
ACGCTCGGTACTACCGTCGCCAGATCCAGGTCCAGATCGACCGAGTAGTTGATCTCGCCTCTTTGGGGCATGCCGAACAACTTTTGCGCTCGATAATAGGCCTCGTAGAGCCGGCAGTGCTCGTCAGTGCGGCCGGTCGAGCGCAGATACGCAACCGATTCGGAATCGATCGGGAAAAACCCCATGGTCGCGCCGTACTCAGGAGCCATGTTGGCGATGGTGGCGCGATCGACGACCGGCAACGCGGCCGCGCCCGGACCGTAGAACTCGACGAACTTGCCCACCACCTTGGCCTTGCGCAGCATCTGCGTAATCGTCAAGGCCAGGTCGGTCGCCGTGACTCCTTCCCTCAACGCGCCCTGGAGCTGAACCCCCACGACATCGGGGGTCAGGAAATAGACCGGCTGTCCCAACATGCCGGCCTCAGCCTCGATTCCGCCGACCCCCCAGCCGACGATGCCCAAACCGTTGATCATGGTTGTATGCGAATCGGTTCCCACCAGGGTGTCGGGATAAAACAGAGCGGGACTATCCGGCTGGGGCGTGGGAGGCCAGGACAAAACGCCTTTCGCGAGGTACTCGAGATTAACCTGATGCACGATCCCGATTCCCGGCGGGACGACCCTGAAAGTCTCAAAGGCCTGCATGCCCCATTTCAGAAATTGGTACCGCTCACGGTTGCGTTGGAATTCCATCTCCAGGTTCCGCCGCAGCGCGTCAGCCGAGCCCGCGAAATCGACTTGGACAGAGTGGTCCACCACCAAATCGACAGGCACCAGGGGCTCGATGAGCTTTGGATTTTTCCCGAGCCGCGCCACCGCTGAACGCATCGCCGCCAGATCAACCAGCAGCGGTACCCCCGTGAAATCCTGCAAGACAATCCGCGCAACGACAAACGGGATTTCTTCCGTGCGCGGCGTGTTGGGTTTCCAATTGGCCAGCGCGCGGACGTTTTGCTCGGACACGCGCTTGCCGTCGCAGTTGCGCAACACCGACTCGAGCACCAACCGGATCGAGACGGGCAGGGTGGAGATGTTTCCAATCCCGGCTTTTTCAAGCTGGGGCAGCGAATAGAAAAGACCGTGGCAACCGTCGCCCAGGTCGAGTTTCCGCAAACTATCAAACAGATTATGTCGATCGCTCATAAAAGATACCCATCTCCCAACTACCGGTGCTCGTCCAGGGAGAAAACAGTGCGGCTTGGAAGTCAGGACGTCAAGCCACTCCGAACCGGATCAAAAAACGTAGCCGAGCCCCAGCATAACCAGGTTCAGACCCGGGTTATGCCGGCCGAGATTCGCGTTGGACATGTGCTGAAAACGATAGCTGAGCCGGACCCGCGAACTGATATCCAGATCGATCTCTGCATGGCTGGTGAACTGAAAGGCGGTGCCTAAGTCTTTGGTTGGGAACTCCCAGCGGGTCAATAAGGTGGGACTGATTCCGCAGTTCAGGCAAACCACTAATGCCTCCTTCCCCAAAGACAGGCTCGGTCCCGCCGTGAAGATCGCGCCGTTGTCACCCGACTCACCAATCCAGCCACCAGACACCTCCACCGACGACTTCACCCGCCAGAGCGAGCCCAGGTCCCAGATCCAGGGAAGGTTCCAATTGGCAAATCCCTCTGCCTCGTGAAAATTGCGCCCTGCGCCGACCGGAGAAAAACCAAACCGCGCTCCGGTAGCTTCGAACTGGACCTCCTGGCCGGGGCAGCCGGAAGCGCTTGCCAGCAGCGTTCCAATCAGGAGCGCTCTAGCCCCAAACAGCCAAAACGAATGCAAATCCCTACGATTCACGGGTGCGCACTATCTCACCAGCCCAAGCTTGGCGCAAGCTGACACGAATCTGACCGGAGAAGGGCGATTGCCCACCGTCTCACAGGGATTATGCATTACCGGACGAACAACCAACCCCAGCCCCCCGGTCAGTTCCGGCCCCTGTTCGGCGACGCCCGCTCACGCAGCAACGCTTTGCTCCCGCCAAAATACTTCTTTTGCCAACCCGGCCAAGTTCCTACTCTCAGCGGGTGGGTCCGATCGTGGGCGACAGACTGACTTTGACGGTGAGCGACATCGCCTTCGGTGGGGAAGGTGTGGCGCGGCAGGATGATTTTGTCTGTTTCGTACCGTGGGTGGCAGTGGGAGAAGTGGTTGAGGCAGAGGTCACGGAAGTCAAAAAGCAGTTCGCCCGGGCTAAGCTGCTCCGAGTCCTTCAGCCTTCGCCCGACCGAGTGATCCCGCTGTGCCGGTACTTCGGAAAATGCGGCGGCTGCCAATACCAACACGTGGCATATTCCGCTCAGCTTCAGCTTAAGCACAAGCAAGTCCGCGACCTGTTCCAGCGGATTGGAGGTTTGGACCCTGCGGCCATCAGATCGGTGGTGCCTTGCCCCATGCCCTATGCTTATCGCAACCGGATCATGATCCGGAGCCAATGGGATAAGTTCAAGCAAGGGCTCAACATAGGTTTCATCCGGGCGGCGGATCGCCTGGTCGAGGACGTCGAACGCTGCGAAATCGCCGAACCGACCCTCAACGACCAAATCACCGAGGTGCGAGCGCACCCGCCACCGAAGGGCGGGCTGAAGGTGGTGTTGCGAATCACTCCGGAAGGCTGGGAGGTGCCACCCGATTCCTTTTTCCAAAACAATTTCTTCCTTTTGCCAAAGCTAGTCGAGGTGACCCGCGAATGCTTGCGCCAGAGCGGTGCGCGCCATTTGGCAGACATCTACTGCGGGGTCGGATTCTTCAGCATTGAACTAGGTGATTTAGTCGAATCCTTTGTCGGGGTGGAATACGATCGGCTGGCCATCAAAGCCGCGCGCCGCAACGCCGAGGCTCGAGGCCGCAGTAATGGGGAGTTCATCGCTGGCAAAGCCGAGGAACAGTTGCCAATGATTCTCGCGAAGCTTAGTCCGGGAGCCACCTGCGTGTTGCTGGATCCGCCGCGGAAAGGTTGCCGCCCGGAAATGCTCGACTTATTGCGGCAAGTAAGGCCGCGTCAGCTCATTTATGTGTCCTGTCAGCCGGCGACTATGGCGCGGGACTTGAACGTTCTGTGCCATGATGATGTCTTTAAGGTAGCGCAAGTAGTTCCGTTGGACATGTTTCCTCAAACCGCGCACGTCGAATGCGTCGCGGATCTGCGATGTATCCAGGCGCCGCCTGGCCAACTAGAAAAGTAAACTTGCTAACGCAATGAGCATTGATTCAACTGTAGCCCGCCGCATGACCATGACTCACGAAACGAGTCCAGAAAACAGGTTCGTCAGTGCCGTCCTCCCTTGGTTGGTAGCGGCGGTGGCCGCGCTTGTTTACCTTCTGACGCTCAATCATTGGGTTTCCTTTTCGAGTCTTTTCCCTGTCGCGCGAACGTCCGGCTGGATTTGGCAGCCAAGCTTGACCGATCCTTTGTACTGGCTGATCACGTACCCCTTGCGGTGGCTGCCTGCGGCGGTCATCCCGGTGATCCTGAACCTTTTTTCAGCGGTCTGCTCTGCCCTAAGCCTGGCGCTCCTGGCGCGGTCCGTGGCGTTGCTGCCGCACGATCGGACCAAGGAACAGCGAATCCGCGAAGGAAGCCGTTTTTCCTTGCTGTCGGTCCCTGCTTCCTGGTTGCCGCCGGTCCTGGCAGCCGCGGTCTGCGGTCTGCAACTAACCTTCTGGGAGAATGCCACGGCGGCTTCCATGGAGATGTTGAACCTTTTGCTCTTTGCTTACGTGGTCCGCTGCCTGCTGGAGTTCCGGATCGACCGCCGGGAATCGTGGCTATTTCGAGGAGCGCTCGTGTTTGGAGCCGGCATGGCCAACAACTGGGCGATGATTGGTTTTTTTCCTCTCTTCGTTGCCGCCCTGATTTGGATTAAGGGGATGAGCTTTCTCGATGGACGGTTCCTCGGACGCATGTTCATTTTGGGCGTTGCCGGGCTGTCGCTTTACCTCGTGTTACCGGCCATCAGCGCGCTGGGCACGACGGGTATCACATTCTGGCAGGCCTTAAGAGCTAATCTCACGACGCAAAAGACATACCTCGCGGCGCTGGTGTTCAGCAAGGATGCGTTGCTCAACGGGGACCGCCCGCTCTGGGTGCTCGGCCTGCCTTCGTTGCTACCCGCGGTGGCCTTAAGCATCCGCTGGCCATCTTTCATGGGGGATATCAGCAAACTCGGGGTCACGCTTGCCAACCTGGCTTTTCATGTCATTTTCGGCGTGTTGTTGCTCGTTTGTTTGTGGGTTGCCCTCGACCCGCAGTTCAGTCCCCGCCATTACCAACCGCTCCTGAAAGGCTACGGGATTTTCCTGCTACCCTTCTATTACCTGGGCGCGTTGAGCATCGGGTATTTCGCCGGATACTACCTCCTGGTGTTTGGCGTGACGCCCAGCGGCCGGCAACGGTTCCGAAAGACTTATCCGCCGGTCATCAACAACACCGTGGTGTTTATAACCTATTCGCTGGCTGTAATCGTGCCGGTTCTCCTGGTGTTGCGGAATTTTCCGCAGATCCGCCTGACCAACGGTCCTCAACTTCGGGAGTATGCGTCGTTGGTCACCGACAAACTGCCGCCGAGCGGATCGGTCGTCCTGAGCGACGACCCGCGCCGGCTGTTGCTGCTGCAATCCGCCCTCACACAGGCAGGCAAAAGTAAGGATTATGTCCTGATCGATACGGCCTCCCTGGAATGGCCTGCCTACTTCAAATTCCTTAAGAGTGAATATCCCGAGCGGTGGACCATCACGCCCCCCAAGGAAGTGAAGCAAGCCGCCGCGGGGGATCTTCAGCGCATCATGTTTCAAATGGCCAACACCAATGCCGTTTTTTATCTCAACCCGAGCTTTGGCTATTACTTTGAGGTCTTGTACCCAATGGCTCACGGCTTGCTCTACCGGCTGGATGGTTATCCCACCAACGCGGTCCTGGCACCCGGACCGTCGACGGAGGTCATCGCCGAGAACGAAGCCTTTTGGATCAAAGCCGATGAGCTCGCGCTACGCCAGGTCGCCATCGCCCAGGCACCCTCCAAGCCGATGGAACAGTCCGGTTTCATGGATCGACTCGCACAAACCGCGCACCTCGTGGTGGAAACCAATCATGACGCTTCAGTTTTGGGCACATTTTATTCCCAGGCACTTAACTTCTGGGCCGTTCAGTTACAGCGTCAAGGTCAACTCCAGCAGGCTGCGGTCCGTTTTAGCCGGGCGCTGGAGCTAAACCCGGACAATGTGGTGGCCGAAGTCAACCTGGAATGCAATCGCAAGCTTCAGGCCGGCCAGAAGACAAGCGTGCAAATTTCCAGGGCCGTCGAGGACAAATTCGGCGGTCGGACGTGGGATCAGATCATGAGGGAGAACGGCCCCTTCGACGAACCTACGTTCTGTTTGGCGCAGGGAACGGCCTTTCTTCAGGGCGGAAACAATCACCAGGCCGCGCTCCAATTCGAGCGCGTGCGAGCCCTGGAACCGGACAACCTTCCCGCCCGGTTGAGTTTGGCGCAGATCTATTTTTTCAACCGGAGGCCGGACGAGACGCTGCAGGTCATTGATGAAATACATGTCAGGGGCGAAGCATTGGGAATGCATCAAACTAACGTGGTTCAGTTGCTGGGCCTTGAGGCCGCGGCTCATCTGGCTAAAAACGATTTGCCGGGGGCTGAGGCAACGGTCCATGCGGCGCTGAGCAAAGCTCCAGAAGACCCGGATCTGCTGGCGATCGCGACTAAAGTCTATATGGATTTCGGGCGTTACAGCAACGCCCTGGTTATCATAGACCAGGAGCTCAAGGTCCGGCCCAACGACCCGAGCGCATTGTTCTATAAAGGCAATGCCTGCCTCCAGCTCAGCGAGTTCGCAAACGCCATTGAACCGCTGACGCGCGTGCTGAAAATGGAAACCAACGGCTTCTCCAAGGCGCATTACCTCACGCAGTTTATGCGAGCCAAGGCTTACCTGGGCCAGGAGAAGCTCAAGGAAGCCAAACAGGATTACGAGGTGCTTAGCAAAGCGCTGCCGAAAGAATTTCCGGTTTATTTTGATCTGGGCGACATCGCCTATCGCGAAAAAGACACCAACGCCGCGATCCAGTATTACGAGCTTTATAAGGCAAATGCTCCCGCCGATTTGACCGAGGATCTCAAAGTGGCGAACGGCCGCCTGGCAGAATTAAAGCACGGCCCTCCGTGACCGCGCCTGGATGCGCGTCACACATGTCATCACCAGGCTGATCGTCGGGGGCGCCCAGGAAAACACGGTGGCCTCGGTGTTGGGATTAAAGGACAAACCGGACCTCAAAGTCGATTTGATCGCCGGCTTAAGCGACGGCCCCGAAGGCTCTCTCGAAAGACAGTTTGCGAATCAGCCGCACCTGCTTCGGGTTTTTCCCGAGTTGGTTCGACCGGTTCACCCCTGGAAGGATTGGCGGGCGCTGTGGCGTCTGGCCGAGGTTTTTCGCCAGGAGCGGCCGGACATCGTTCATACTCACAGCGGCAAAGCCGGTGTCCTCGGGCGGTTGGCTGCGGCCAAGGCGGGTGTTCCGATCATCGTCCATACCATCCACGGGCCGTCGTTCGGCCGGTTTCAAGGTCCAATCGCCAACCAGGTGTTCCAGTTCGCGGAACAGCGCGCGGCCCGGGTGACTACTCATTTTGTGGCTGTTGCGGACGCAATGAAGCGCCAATACTTGGCCGCTGGCATCGGGAGCCCGGACCAGTACACCAGGATTTTCAGCGGCTTCAACCTGCAGCCGTTCCTCCTGGCGCGCAATGATCTACGTTTGCGCGACCAATTCGGGATCGCCCCGGACGACATTGTCGTGGGGAAAATCGCCCGCCTGGTCAAGCTGAAGGGGCATGAGGACTTGTTCGCCATCGCGCCGGCGCTGGTTCAACAATGTCCTCAGCTCAAGTTCCTGTTGGTCGGCGATGGCGAATGGCGCGAGCGCTTCGGGCAGCAGGCAAGAAGAGGTGGATTGGAAAAGCACTTTATTTTTGCCGGTTTGGTGCCACCGGAAGCCGTCGCGCGGCTGCTGGGTATCATCGACGTGGTCGTGCATTTATCTTCGCGCGAAGGGCTGGCGCGCGCCCTGCCTCAGGCGCTGGCGGCCGCGCGGCCGGTGGTGGCCTACGATTGCGATGGCGCCTCCGAGGTGTGCCTCGAGAATGAAACCGGATATCTGGTCCCGCCGGGAGATCTGGCTGCCCTGCAGGACCGCGTGAGGCAACTCGTTCGGGATCCCGCATTGCGCGCCCGGATGGGTCAGCGTGGACGCGAATTCGTGGCAGAACGGTTCGGGGTTAGCAAAATGGTGGATGATTTACACGCGCTCTACCAGAGGCTCTTATGCGCTTAGCCCCGGGATCTCCGCGTTCACGTCGCTTCAGCAAAGGTTCGTTTTGGGCAACCCCACAACTGCCGGTGGCGAACGTCTCCGCTACCCGGAGCCTCTGGGAAGCATCAGTGCAGATCCCGCTTCCAGCGGGAACGGGGAATTTGGCTAGCCTCGGGTCCGCGTCGAGAGTCCTGAGGCCGGCCCCACGGCTCGCGTTTATCATCGTGTGACTTTTCCCTGGAATGTCTATCTGGTGGCCGTGCTGAGTGCCGGGGTCGTATCGGCGGCTTCCCTGCCCCTGTGGCGGCGTTGGTGCTTGCGGACCGGGCTAATGGACGACCCGGGCCATCGCAAGATCCATGACCAGGCCGTCCCCTTAGCAGGCGGCCTGGCGGTCGCAACCGGGCTGGTCCTTCCCACCGTGCTCGCCGCCGTGCTTTTATGGTGGCAGGGTTCGGTTGACGGCTTCCGCCTCATCTCACAGGATGCCCTTCCAGCGGTTTCGTCCGCGCCCCTGAATTCCAATGCCGCGTTCCTGCTTCGGTACGGGTTGAATCGGCGCGCGCTCGAATTAGCCGGTATTCTGGCGGGAGCACTCGGCATGCTGGCCGTGGGCTGGTTGGACGATCAGCGTGAGTTACGCCCCAAGGCCAAGTTCATCGGTCAGTTTCTGGTGGCCTTTTTGGTCGCCGCCAGCGGGGTGCGCATTACGCTCTTTGTTCCGAACGTGGTGTTCCACTATACCATCACTATCTTGTGGATTCTCACGGTCGTAAATGCCTTCAATTTCATGGACAACATGAACGGCTTGTGCGCCGGCCTGGGGGCCATCGGCGCCTGGTACTTCGCTACCCTCTCCGCCGCCCAGGGCCAGTACCTGGTCGGTCTGATCGCTTTTTTGACTTTTGGGGCGTTGCTGGGCTTTTTACCCTACAATTTTCCGCGCGCACGCGCCTTTCTCGGGGACGCCGGGAGTCACCTGGTCGGCTATCTATTGGCTGTGCTGGCCGTTCTGCCGCATTTTTATACCGCGCGTCATCCGCGTCCCTGGGCAGTGCTGATCCCGCTGCTCGTGCTGGCAGTGCCGCTCGTGGATCTGGTTTGGGTAGTGCTTCTGCGCTGGCGCAAGGGACAACCTTTTTATATCGGTGACACTAACCACCTGTCACACCGGCTGGTACGATTGGGGTTGACGCGCGGCCGCGCCGTCGTGGTCATCTGGCTAATCGCCGCGGCTGCCGGCGGCTTGAGTTATCTCTGGCTTTAGGTCCGAGAGGCCGAAGCGCCCCGCCGACCGATTGCGTCAGGTGTCGGCTTTGCGGCTGGTCGAGATGAGTTCAGAGAAGATTGCCAGAACTTCCGCGCGAGCCAGGGCGCCAACCAAGTGGTTTTCCTTAAAGGTATTCACGACCGGGATGTTGCGCTGCTCGCTGGCCAGAACCACGGGCAGCACCTCCAACAGCCGCTGGTTGGGAGTCACGCACGGCGGCGGCGGCCGCATGATGTCGTAAGCGATCACGCCCAGCAACTGTTCGCCCGAGCCCAGAAACTCCTTAAGATCCTGCAAAGCAATCAGACCAACCATCTGTCCCTTGGCATCGACAACGGGCAGGAAGTTATTTGCGCTGGTCAGAAAGCGGTTGGCCACCTCGCCCAAAGTGGAGGTTTCGCGCACCGGCGGGACCGGCGCCCGCATCACATCGCTAACAGTCCGTTCGGTGACGGCTTCGGAGGCGCTGGCTTCCTGGCGCAGTTGGAGTCCCTTGCGGCGCAGCGGTTCGCTGTAAATGGATTCGGGATGAAGCTTGCCGGCAACCAGGATAGAAACCACGCAGGCAAGCATCAGCGGCGGCATGAGGGAATAGTCCAGCGAGATCTCAAAAACCATAATCATCGCCAGCAGCGGCGACCGAAGCGTCGCCGAGAGCATGCTGCCCATTCCGACCACCGCGAAGGCGGCGATAGGCAATCCCTCGGCGAGGTGCAGCTCGCGCAAGACCATGCCAAAGATCGCGCCGACACCTGCACCGAAGAATAAGGTGGGGGTGAACACTCCGCCAACGGCACCCGAACCAACGGTGGCCAGGGTGGCCAGCAGTTTGGCCAGGAACAGTCCCGTCAGAAACCTCAGGCCAGCCAATTGCTGGGGGTATAAACCAAGCAGGATCCGGTTAGTCACCACATACCCGTTTCCCCAAACGCCAGGAAACTGCAACGCAACTACGCCGACAATCAAACCGCCCAATGCCAGGCGAATGTAAATGGGGACCTGAAGCTTCTTGAACGCTTCCTCCGCAAAGTTGAGCAGTTTGAGGAAGCCCGCTCCCACAGCGCCCGTCACGATCCCAAGGCAGATAAACCAAGGCAGTTGGGTTATCCTGGTAAACTCGAAGGGCGGCACGGTGTACCAGGGCCGAATGCCGAAGAAGCTGCGCGAAACCATCGTCGCAACCACTGAAGCAAACACCAGCGGCGCGAATAGCGTCATCGAGAAGTTCCCCAAGACGATGAGAGCGGCGAATACCGCCCCGGATATCGGGGCATTATAGGCTGCTGAGATGCCTGAAGCCGCACCGCAGCCGACGAGGAGGCGCAGCCGATACGGATGCCACTTGGCGAGCTGTCCCCATTTCGAGGCGAACGTGGCCGAGAGTTGCGTAATGCCGCCCTCGCGGCCGATTGAACCACCGGAGCCGATCGTGATTAACGAAGAGAGGAACTTGACCAGCGCACCGCGCAACGGCAACCGCCCGTCGCCGGCCACAACGACCTCGAGCAGGTTGCTGGATCGCTGCGGGCCCGCCAATCGCAAGCCCCAATACAAAACCAGCCCGGCAAACAGTCCTCCAAGGGTTGGCGTCAGCACACGTTGCCAATCCGTCATTATTTCAGCCACTTCCACCGGGTCTCCAGGGTGCCGCAAAAAAAGGTTTTTCACCGATTCAGTGGCATAATAAAAGAGCAAGTTGACGAGTCCCCCAATGACTCCCACACCGCCCGCCAGGACCAAATGGACAGCTTCCTCGCTGAAGCGAAGTTTCTCACGAATCCGCAGCGCGCGGT